>SAAR01000078.1 GCA_009916335.1 Erysipelotrichia bacterium
GCAGGATACATTGTTCACAAAAACCAATGGATTCCAATCCGGAAAATCCTGATCCAGAAGAAGTACCTTACTTATGATTGTATGTATATGTCGACGTGATTAGGGTGAAAGGATCACAATCACAAGATGTAGCATAACGACAAATTAAAATACAGAATTCTATGCAATATATAGATCAAAGCAACTATTAAGAATTTCTTAATAGTTCAAACTGAGATAGTATACTATTTATGAGCCTGTAAGAAATACATATAAGTTCATACAAGAAAGTAGGTGAGACGAATTGGCTAAAGACGAATTAGACAGAAACATATATATATCAATAAAAGAAATCCTTACCAATGCACGTGAGAAAGCATATAAAGCCGTGAACTTTGCTATGGTTGAAGCTTATTGGAATGTAGGAAAACTGATTGTTGAAGCACAAGACGGAAACGAGCGTGCTGAATACGGTGATTTTTTATTGAAAAATCTATCAAAAGAGCTTACAAAGGAATTTGGAAAAGGCTTTACAGTTACAAATTTGAGTTATATGCGCCAGTTTTATCTTGCATTTTCAATTCGTCACACACTGTGTGATGAATTGTCTTGGTCTCATTATAGGCTGCTTTCAAGAATCGAAGATGAAAATATCAGACGATTTTATGTTGATGAATGTGTAGAAGGCAATTGGAGTGTAAGACAATTAGAAAGACAAATCCATTCGTTTTATTACCAAAGGATACTTGCAAGCCAGGACAAGCAGATTGTTCGAAATGAGATTAAACAGCTGGAAAAAGGAATACAGGCGGAAGATATCATCAAAGATCCATTTGTCCTTGAATTTATGGGATTGAGTGATCAACGGAATTTTACAGAAATTGAAGTTGAAAAAGCTTTGATGGACAATTTGCAAAAATTTCTCTTGGAGCTTGGCAAAGGCTTTTCATTCGTTGCAAGACAGAAAAGAATTACTGCAGAGGGAGATCATTTCTATATAGATCTAGTTTTTTATAATTATATCTTGAAATGCTTTATTCTTATTGATTTGAAGGTGGGTAAACTGAGTCATCAGGATATTGGACAAATGGATTTTTATGTGAGGTATTTTGAGAAAGAGATTAAATCCGATTCTGATAATCCCACAATCGGTATCATCTTATCGTCTGAGAGAAATGAAACGGTTGTAAAATATTCTGTGTTAGAGGAAAGTAAGCAACTTTTTTCTGCTAAATACCTTCCGTATTTACCGACAGAGGAAGAATTAAAGAAGGAATTAAAGCGGGAGAGGAATCTGATTGAGATGGAAAAAGGTTTGCAGGAGTAGTCACGCACTGCGTGACCAATTAACGATTGAAGTATGGGCAAAATTTGCCTACGCTGAAATTATGGATTTGAGTTGATGTATAATTTGCAACAAGTGAGAAAATTAATGTTCTCGAATTCGAGTACATTGAAATGAACTATCAAGGATTACTTGACAGTTGGAAAACAACAATGATTTTACGTTGGAACACATTACGTGTACAAGAGCAAAAGCGAAAATGTAGTCCAACTTAAGAGTCAGACTACAGGCTTAAAGCCAGTAATATCAATGGTTAAGAGGCTTTGTAGTCTATGTAGTCTGAGATATTGCAAACTTTTTGATTGTATGTATATATCGACGTGAGTATCGGAAAAGAATAACAAGGTCGAAAATGTAGTAATAGCAAGGGTTCTATAGGTTGAGAGTGTAGTTGGATTATTACAGAATGGTTACAAGCATAACCATTCAATCAGTGGAAACGCTGAAAGGGTTGGAATTATACATGTTATATAGATATTTAGTTTTTATTCAGGATTTTAATGGTGATAACCTTAATTATATATAGAAGTTTTTAAGATAGCGGGGGTATTAGACATGAATTATTTAGTTGTTGTAGCACATCCAGATGATGAAGTTTTAGGTGCAGGAGCTACTATGTACAAGCTTGCACAAGAGGGACATTCAGTAAATGTATGTATTCTTTCTGGTGAGGTTAAAGCGAGAAGTAACCGTCCAAGTGCAGATGAACTAGCGATTGCTGTTGATAGTTCTTTAAATATATTAGGTGTTGATAGAGTTATAAAAGGAGATTTTCCAAATATCGAGTTCAATACTGTACCACATTTAAATTTAGTACAATTCATAGAAAAAGCAATAGTAGAAACTAATGCTGAAGTTGTATTTACCCATCATCCAGCAGATTTAAATAATGATCATTTACATACCTCACTTGCATGTCAAGCTGCTGTGAGGTTATTTCAAAGAAGGCCAGATTTAACACCTCTTAAAGAATTACTTTTCATGGAAGTTCCTTCAGCAACTGAATGGGCATTAAATAAAGCAATGAATCAATTTAATCCAAATACATTCATTGAAGTTGGTGAGTTTGCCGTAGATAAAAAAATAGAAGCTCTAGCTCAGTATCGTGGTGTTATGAGGGACTATCCTCATCCAAGAAGTCATGAAGCATTAAAAGGGTTGGCTGCTTATCTTGGTGGACAAGCTGGTATGATTTATGCAGAAGCTTTTGAAAGCGTATTTAGGAGAGGTTTTTAATCAGAGAGGGGGAACTATTATATGTACAAAAAGTATATAAAGCGTTTTTTAAGTATCATAATATCTTTTTTCGGATTAGTTTTATTGTTTCCTTTCATGATTATTTTAGCCATTATGATTAAATTAGATAGTAAAGGTGAGGCAGTATTTAAGCAAAAAAGACTTGGGAGAAACCAAACTGAATTTACAATTTATAAATTCCGAACCATGGTTGAAAATGCTTATAATTTGGGTGGAGCAAATTCATATGAGGGGGATCCAAGAATAACTAAAGTAGGCGCATTTTTAAGAAGGACAAGTTTGGATGAAATACCTCAATTAATAAATATATTAAAAGGCGAAATGTCAGTAATAGGGCCTCGCCCCATTCTAAAAGAAGAATTTGAACCTTACAAATCAAATGCATATTATGTTAAAAGATATGATGTACGTCCAGGATTGTTTTGTACAGTAGATGTTGATTATAGGGCAGTAGCACCGAGAGAATTACAATTTGAAATGGATGTTGAATATGTTGAGAATATGTCAATGAAATTAGATTTTGTCATATTTTTTAAAACTTTTATAACAGTAATAAAAAGAAAAAATGTATATAGGCAAGATAAAGAAGGTTCTGCTGAAGGAAGTAAGTAAACTATTAATTCCTTAGTAAAATGGGCAGAAAAGAATATACCTAGCAAGCGAGGAGTTAAGATATGATAGTTTCAATACATCAGCCAGATTACATACCCTATTTAGGGTATTTTTACAAAATATATCAATCAGAAGTTTTCGTATTTTTAGATGATGTTCAATTTTCTAATGATAATATGCATCATTGGAACAGAATAAAAACTCCTCAAGGTGAATGCAGACTGAAAATACCAGTGGAGCATTCTTTTGGAGATAATATAAATCAAGTTAGAACTAAAGACGAACTTAAATGGAAGGAAAAACACCTTAAAACCATTGAAATGAATTATAAAAAAACAGAATACTTTGAAGAAATATATCCTAATTACAAGGAAGTAATATTAAGTGAATATCCTAATCTTTCTGAGATGAATATTGTAATTAATCAATTCATATGTAAAAGTTTTGGAATTAATCCTAAGTTTGTTCGTTCATCTGATCTAAACATTGACTCAGCTAAAGAAGATAGAGTCATTGATATATGTTTAGCACTAGGCGGAACAACATATATATCCGGTAATGGAGCAAGAGCATATCAAGTCGATGAACACTATGAAAACAAAGGTATTTATTTAAAATATACTGATTATAAGCCATTTACATATAATCAACGATGGGGTGAATTTATACCTAACCTATCAGTACTAGATTATATTTTTAATTGTGGATTTAATAATCCTTTTAAATTAAATTGATAGTTTGAAATTATAGTTTGATTTGTGAAATTTTTGAGTATAGGAAGTGATTGCTATTAATGTATTAGTTGTGTGTCAATATTATTTTCCTGAACAATTTAGAATAAATGACATATGTGAAAGTTTAGTTTTAAAAGGACATGATGTAACTGTATTAACTGGATTACCCAATTATCCATCTGGACATGTTCCTTTGGAATATAAATATTTTAAAAATAGAAATCAAAAAATAAATGGTGTTAAGGTAAAACGCTGTTTTGAAATAGGAAGGAAAAACAATAGTTTTTTCTTAGCTTTAAATTATTTGAGTTTCATGCTCTCCTCATTGTTAAAGGTTACTACTTTTAAGCGCAAGTATGATGTGATTTTGGGATATCAACTCTCGCCAATAACAATGATTTTTCCAGCAATAAAATATAAGAAAAAAAATAATGTTCCACTTTACTTATATTGCTGTGATTTGTGGCCTGAGTCGATTAAATCAATAATTAAAAATGAAAATAATCCAATTTTCAAGTGTGCAAAATGGATTTCAAAATATGTTTATAATAATTCAGATAGTATAGGTGTTACTTCTAATACATTTATTAAATACCTAAGAGAAGTAAATTGTGTTGACGAAAAAAAAATTCATTATATCCCTCAACATGCAGAAGACACTTACTTGAATACTGATTTTTCTGTAGAAGATAATGGTATAGTTGACTTTATTTTTGCTGGTAATGTAGGAATTGCACAAGATATGGATTGTATCATAGATGCATGCAAAATTAACAAAGACATAAAGGGATTCAAGGTTCATATAGTCGGGGATGGTTCATACCTACAAAGGTGTAAGCAAATAGTCAATGAACAAGGACTCGAGAATATTTTCGTTTTTCACGGAAGACATCCAGTTGAAGAGATGCCATATTTTTATAAAATAGCTGATGCGTGTTTGCTTACTTTAAAAGCAGATAATCTTACAGGACTTACAATGCCTTCTAAATTGCAAGGATATATGGCTGCTGGTAAGACAGTAATTGGTGCAATCAATGGCGCAGCTCAAGAAGTAATTAATGAGTCTCGATGTGGATTATGTGTTGAAGCGAGCGACTCTAAAGCTTTGGCAATAGCAATGAAGGAATTTATTTCTAATCCTGTAAAGTATGAAGAATGTGGTGAAAATGGAAGGGAATACTTTAGAAAATATTTTACCAAAGATATTTTTATGGAAAAACTTGAGGAAAAGCTAAACAGTTTATTGGAGGATAGTGCATATGTTTAAGGATAAAACTTTGTTGATTACAGGTGGGACAGGTAGCTTTGGAAATGCTGTATTAGCTAGATTTTTAAATACTGATATTGGTGAAATCCGTATATTTTCTAGGGACGAAAAGAAGCAAGATGATATGCGTAGATTATATAAGAACGATAAAATAAAATATTATATTGGAGATGTAAGAGATATTTCAAGCGTTAAAAATTCAATGCATGGAGTAGATTATCTTTTTCATGCTGCTGCATTGAAACAGGTACCTTCTTGTGAGTTCTTTCCGTTAGAAGCTGTTAGGACAAATGTACTCGGTACTGAAAATGTATTAACAGCCGCGATTGAGTATGGAGTCAAAAAATGTATTTGTCTTTCTACAGATAAAGCAGCTTACCCAATCAATGCTATGGGTATTTCCAAAGCTATGATGGAAAAAATCATCGTTGCAAAATCACGTACGGTTAATCCTGAAAAAACAACTATATGTGTAACTCGTTATGGTAATGTTATGGCATCTCGTGGTTCAGTTATCCCACTTTTCATTCAGCAAATTAAATCAGGACAACCTATGACTGTTACTGATCCAAATATGACACGTTATTTAATGAGTCTAGAAGAGGCTGTTGAATTAGTTGTTTATGCATTTGAATACGCTCAAACTGGTGATTTAATAGTTCAAAAGTCTCCTGCAAGTAAAATAGGCGATTTAGCAGAAGCAGTTCGTCAGCTATTCGATCCGAAACATGAAGTAAAGGTAATTGGTACCAGGCATGGTGAGAAAGTATATGAAACATTACTTACAAAGGAAGAATATTTCAAGGCTGAGGATATGGGCACTTATTATAGGATTCCAGCAGATAACCGAGATTTAAATTATGATAAGTATTTTATCCAAGGTGATGAAAAACTATCTACAATGGAGGAGTATAATTCTCATAATACTTATCGATTGAACGTTGAAGAAGTTGAGGAGAAGTTATTATCGTTAGATTATATAAAGGAGGAACTAGAATTATGGAAAGAAGAAAAATAAAAGTTCTGGTTCTAGGAGCAACGGGGATGGCTGGTCATACCATAGCATTATATTTTTATGAAAAGGGCCATGATGTAACAGCTTTTTCTACAAAACCTTTTACCTATTGTAAGAATATTAACGGTGATGCTACCAATAAAACCTTCATGGTATCAATGCTTCAAGAAGGTAATTATGATGTGGTTATTAATTGTATAGGTGTTTTAAATCAAGCATGTGATAGAGAACCGTCAACAGCAGTGTATCTTAATAGTTATTTACCGCATTTGATAGCGGATACACTTAGAAATACCAGCACAAAACTAATTCACATGAGTACAGACTGCGTTTTTTCTGGTAAGTTAGGTTTATATAGTGAAAATAGTTTTAGAGATGGTGAAACATTTTATGATAGAACTAAGGCATTAGGAGAAGTAGAAGATAATAAAAACCTTACATTTCGAAATTCAATAATCGGACCTGATATAAAAGAAAATGGAATTGGGCTATTCAATTGGTTTATGAAGCAAAGTGGTATTATAAATGGTTATACTAAAGCAATTTGGACAGGTGTCACAACATTGACGTTAGCTAAAGCAATGGAGAAGGCTGTAACTGAAGATTTAACAGGTATATATAATCTTGTTAATAATGAAAGCATTAGCAAGTTTGATTTGCTAGGTTTATTTAATAAGCATATGAGAAACGGCGAACTTATCATATTGCCAAGTGAAACTGTAAATTTAAATAAATCGCTTATTAATAATAGAACAGACTTTTCATTTCAAGTACCATGTTACGAAGATATGGTAATTGAGATGAAAGATTGGATTGATGACCATAAACAACTCTATCCAAATTATTTTAAATAGAGGAGAGATTTAAGATGCAAAAATTAAAATTAATGACTATTGTTGGTACACGTCCAGAGATTATAAAATTATCTGAGATAATTAAGAAGTGTGATAAATATTTTGAACATGTGTTGGTACATACGGGTCAAAACTACGATTATACATTAAATGAAGTATTTTTTGAAGAACTAGGACTTAGAGAACCGGACTTTTATCTAGGAGTTGTAGGAGAAAATCTTGGACAAACCATGGGTAATGTTATAGCTAAATCATATGAGGTTATGGTACAAGAAGATCCAGATGCTATTTTAGTCCTTGGAGATACAAACTCATGCTTAAGCGTAATATCAGCTAAACGTCTGAAAATTCCAATTTTTCATATGGAAGCTGGTAATAGATGCTTTGACGAAAATCTTCCTGAAGAGATTAATAGAAGGATTGTTGATCATACAAGTGATGTTAATCTATGCTATACAGAACATGCTAGAAATTATTTGAATTGGGAAGGGGTTCCAAAAGAGAGAACTTACGTTGTCGGGTCACCAATGGCTGAAGTACTTAATGTTAATAGTGATAAGATTAATAATAGCAAGGTATTAGCAACACTTGGTTTAGAAAGAGGAAAATATATATTGCTGTCTGCTCATAGAGAAGAAAATATTGATAATGAACAAAACTTTATGGCATTGATGAATGCTGTTAATGCAATGGCTGAAACTTATAATATGCCAGTAATATATAGTACACATCCAAGAAGCAAGAAGTTTATAGAACAGCGTGAATTTAAGTTTCATTCTAATGTAAGAAAGTTACAACCTTTTGGTTTTTCTGATTATAATCATTTACAGAAAAATTCTTTTTGTACTGTATCTGATAGTGGGACAATTGCTGAAGAAGCTTCATATTTCAAATTCCCAGCAGTATCAGTAAGAACTAGTACAGAGCGACCAGAAGCTCTTGATAAGGGCAATATGGTTATTGGTAGCATTACAACTAATCAAGTCCTGCAAGCGGTTGATATGGCAGTAGGGATGAATGCTGCAGGAGACTTAGGAGAAGATGTACCAAGTTATATGGATGAGAATATTAGTACAAAAGTAATTAAATTAATACAGAGTTATACAGGTATAATAAACAAGATGGTGTGGAGGAAATGAAGTAATGAAAGTACTGGTAACTACACATGCACAGATGTTTCGAACTCCAGATGGTAAAGTATGGACTGATTCAGTTTATGGATATAATTTTTTTAATAGATATTTACAAGTATTTGATGAAGTAAGGGTTGTTACACGAATGAAAGATATCGAATTTAGTGATATGGGAAAAAAGATAAGAGTTGATGGTGATAGACTTGAGTTTTATTCCTTACCTTTCTACCATGGACCTTGGGAGTATGCATCAAAATTAATAAAAATACAAAAGTCCCTATTGTCAGCGATTGATGGATGTGACTGTGCAATTTTACGGATACCTGATCAGGTGGCTTTCCAATTATTTAATAAAATAAAGAAAGAAAAAGTTCCTTGTGTGGTAGAGGTGGTTGCGCATTCATGGGATTTATATGCACCAGGTACAATTAATACTATATTAAGGCCATTTTTGAGAATACTGTGGGATTTTCTTCAGAAAAAGGTGTGTTCTACTGCAGATGGAGTTGCTTATGTAACTGAAAAGTACATACAACGTAGATATCCATCGAATATTAAAAAGAATGATAAGAGATTTGAGACGTTTTATACTTCCGCCGATTTAAATAATGCCTTTTTTTATCAACCAAGGACTAAAGCATCATATGACAAAAATGTTATCAATTTAGTACACGTTTCCGGAATAAATAACTCTGCTAAAGGCCATTATGAATTATTGAAAGCAATATCTATAATTGATGAAGGAAAGAAGAAGTATAAACTAACGTTTGTTGGTGGAGGAACAATGTTAAATTACTATAGAGATTTAAGTGAGAAGCTAGGTTTGTCTAAGAAAGTTAAATTTGTTGGGCATGTATCAAAATCACAAGATATTGCTAGTATATTAAAATGCGCTGATATTTTTGTTTTACCTACTATGACCGAGGGATTACCTAGAGTTATTTTAGAAGCAATGGCTACTGGTTTGCCCTGCATTGCATCAGATGTTGGTGGTATTCCAGAATTATTATCAGAACAATGCTTAATTAAAGCAAATAGTATTTCTAGTTTAGTATCAAAAATTACTTATATGGGAAATAATGTTGATCTACTAATAGCTGAAAGTAATAAGAATTTTCAAAAAGCAGCAAGAGAATTTTCACCGGATGTAGTTCAATCTAAAAGAAATGATTTTTATAAAAAGTTAAAGACAAAAGCAACTAAATAAGTTTCTAAGTAAGAGGTAAGGAGAGAAATGCTATGGATTTTTTTGAAAAAATCAAAAATAAAGAAGAAAAAATATCAGTAACAGGTTTAGGATATGTGGGATTACCATTAGCGGTATCCTTTGCTAAGGTAGCAGATGTAATTGGATTTGATACAGCGAAAGATAAAGTAGAAGGTTATATTAATGGTATAGATGTTACAAAGGAAGTAGGAAATGAAGCTTTAAAAGAGATAACTATATTATTTACTTCAAATGAAGAAGATTTAAAAAAGGCTAAGTTTCATATAGTGGCAGTACCTACACCAATTAATAATGATAAAACGCCAAATTTAAATCCTGTAAAAGGTGCTAGTAAAGCATTAGGTAAAAATCTAACTAAAGGTTCAATAGTAGTATTTGAATCTACAGTATTTCCAGGTGTTACAGAGGATATATGTGTGCCAATACTAGAAAAAGAATCAGGTCTAAAATGTGGAGTAGATTTTAAAGTTGGTTACTCACCAGAACGGATAAACCCTGGTGATAAAGTACATAGATTTGAAACTATAACTAAAGTAGTATCAGGCATGGACGAAGAATCACTTAATATTATTGCTAATGTATATGAACTTGTGGTACAAGCTGGGGTTTATAAAGCAGAAAGTATTAAGGTGGCGGAAGCTGCTAAGGTAATAGAAAATTCTCAAAGGGATATTAATATAGCTTTTATGAATGAACTTTCTATTATATTTAATAAATTAGGCATTGACACTACATCAGTACTTAAGGCAGCAAGTACTAAGTGGAATTTCCTAAACTTTACTCCAGGGTTAGTAGGTGGACACTGTATTGGTGTAGATCCATATTATTTAACGTATAAGGCAGAAGAAATGGGTTACCATTCACAAATAATCTTAGCAGGAAGAAAAATAAATGATAACATGGGAAAATATGTAGCTGAAAATACTGTAAAATTAATGATAAAAGCCAACAAACAGATAAAAGGTTCAAAGGTGGCAGTTTTAGGGCTTACTTTTAAAGAGAATTGTCCTGATGTTAGAAATACAAAGGTAGTAGATATTATTAATGAACTTAAAGAATATGGAATAAACACAGTAATACATGATCCACAGGCTGATAAAAAGGAAGTATTCGATGTATATGGTATAGAATTAAAAGAAATAGAAGATATAAAAGATGTTGATGCTGTAATTTTAGCTGTTCCTCATGAGGAATATAAAGAATTAAGTTTGGAGGCTATTAACTCTTTATACAATAATAATTATACCCAAATAAATGGTAATGGGGACGTAGATGATAGCAAGGTATTTATTGATATCAAGGGAATGTTTAGTAGAACTGAAGCAGTGGAATTAGACTACCTATATTGGGGGTTATAAGATGAGAAGTGATTATAAAGAACTAGATAATAATAAAACATATTTAGTAACAGGCGCTGCGGGTTTCATAGGATTCCATCTATCAAAAAGATTACTAGATGAAGGATGTACAGTAATTGGAGTAGATAATATTAACGATTATTATGATGTGAATTTAAAGAAGTCAAGATTAGAAATAATAGAAAAATATAATAGATTTATATTTTACAAAGTTGATTTAGAAGACAAAGAATCATTAGATAAAGTATTTAAAGCAAATAAGATAGATATAGTTGTAAACTTAGCTGCACAGGCTGGTGTTAGATATAGCATAACTAATCCAGATGTTTATATTCAATCTAATATAGTTGGATTTTTAAATATATTAGAATTATGTAGATACAGCGAGGTAGAACACTTGGTATATGCATCATCTAGTTCAGTATATGGAATGAATGAGGTTATGCCATTCTCTGTTCATCATAATGTAGACCATCCAATAAGTCTATATGCAGCAACCAAAAAATCAAATGAACTAATGGCACATACATACAGCCATTTGTATAATTTACCTACAACAGGACTGCGATTCTTTACAGTGTACGGACCATGGGGTAGACCAGATATGGCATTATTCTTATTTACTGATGCAGTTGTAAATGATAAACCTATTCAAGTATTTAACCATGGCAAGATGAAAAGAGACTTTACATATATTGATGATATAGTTGAAGGTGTAGTGCGATTATTAAATAATCCACCGAATCCAAATACAGATTGGGATAGAATAAAAGCTGATCCAGGTACAAGTTCTGCTCCATATAAGGTATACAATATAGGAAATAACAGCCCCGTTGAGCTTATGGATTACATAGGAGCAATTGAAAAGCACATAGGCAAAGAAGCAGTAAAAGAATACCTACCAATGCAAGATGGTGATGTTCCAATGACATATGCAGATGTGGATGATTTGATAGAGGATGTAGGATTTAAACCAAATACTAGTATTGACGAGGGTATAAAGAAGTTTGTTGAGTGGTATAACCAATATTAGGAAAATAAAAATAATATAGTATAAAAAATATATGGATAGTACTTATTTAGCTAATTGAGGAAATTGCATAAATACGATTATTAAACTAAATAAAAAGTATGCATTATACAGGCCCATTAAAAAGGGGTTATAATTTTTTGATTTGATTAAAACCTACAATTTCCTCTTTGGTTTAATTCTTATTCTTCGTAAAATATGAAATTTTCTCAATTATGTAATAATACTATATTACATTTGCAATGTAAGTTGTAATTCTTATGCACATTTGGATATTCAGGAGAATAAGACTGTGGTAGGAACTTCTGTAGAAAAGATTTTTAACAAAAAGGGTTTAGTATTCGAAGATTACCTTATGTACAATGTACAAAATATATATACTTGCATTATGAGAGAATAACAAAGGAGATATAGATGATTTATGTATATTAAAAGTAGTTTTCACCAGTTATTACAATGGATAGTCGTTTTAACTGCTACAATTATTGTAGTTTTTTTAATAGGTGATGATAATTATTATAGCTCAATGATAGGTATCATTACATTGCTAGTATCAATCAGGACAGTATTAAACGTGAAAAGAAACAAATATCTTTTGATTTTATTCTCAATTATTC
>SAAR01000489.1 GCA_009916335.1 Erysipelotrichia bacterium
ATGTATATCTTAAAGGAGTTGAACAGATTGCTTAGGGATGTGGCTGGCGGTGGGAAGATATCCTCTCAAAAAACTGTCTTGACATTTAGTGGCATTATATAATACCTTTAACAAAAAATAAATTATATCGAAAAGGTACAAAAGTAAGTTAGAGAGAAAAGAAGTGTCACCCAAAGTGTCACCCAACTAAAACTTAAAGACTTTAGTTAATTTATATTTTGATTAAAATATCGATTTGAAGGGATTTAGAAGTGGTGTCAAGAGAGGGACTCGAACCCTCGACCTCCGGCTTATGAGGATTTCACCCTATTCTTCTAAAAGCCCATAAATAAGTACTTTGAAAAGTATTTAAAAGCTATTGTGCCTAAAATTGCCTAATTTTGTGCCTTTTGTAATAATGTCTTTTCAAAAACATTATTAACACTTTGAACTTTTATAGCATTAATTTCTGGCGAAAAGTAATGCTTATCTGTCACATCTGAACCTTCAGCATGCCCCACAATTTCTTGAACAAGGCTTTTATTCAACCCCTGATTTCTCATCGTTGAAATATATGTATGCCTTGTTGCCATTAAAGTTTTATAACTTACTCCTGCTTCTTCTAATAAAGGCTTAAAATGGTATTTAACAAGTGTCTTTGACTCAGCATAAGGCTCTTGTGTCCGTGGAGATGGGAATACCCATTCGCAACTTTGAACTAAAATAGCCTTTTTCAACACATCAGAAACAAATTGTGGCATCACAACCAAACGTTTATGATTTTTCTGATGAGTATCACCTTTGATTTTACCTTTTGAGATTGACCTACACAAATAAATAACATTATTTGAAAAATCAATATCTTCCCATTTTAAAGCAAGTATTTCACCGACTCTCATGCCTGTTCCAAATGCAATCTTGAGATATATTTCAATAAAACCTTTTCCTTCAGCAGCTTTAAAAATAGATCTAACTTCATCCATTTTGTAAGGCGGTTTCTTTTTATGAAACACGCTTATTGATTCAGCGTAATCACATGGATTTTTTGCAATTAAATCATTCCCTACTGCCTTTTTAAAGACCATTGATAAAATTGATCTACACCTTTTAACTGTTTGTTGGCTCAGCCCCTTATTTAGCAACATATTTTGCCATTTTTCAATATCAAGAGCTTTAATATCACTAAGCTCATATTTTGAAAAAACTGGTGCAATATGTAACCTTAACTTGGCTAAATAATCCTTTTGACAAGCAATGTCACGCTTGTGCTTAGTTGAATCAAGAACAATATGTGCAAATTGCATAAATGTCTTAGGTATTTCTCTTTTTTGACCTATAATAAGATCACGAAAATTACGCTCACACCATTTACGATTTGCAGGTGTATCATCTTTGCCAGTTGCTTTTCGAACCCTCCCCTCATCTGTATAGGCATCCACCCAAAGCTTCCCACCTCTTGCGTAAACTCTTCCGCCAATTTTCATATTTTGCTCCTCTGCAAAATTCGAATAGCAGCTTCTTTTGCAATATATATTTTACCTTTTCTAAGGTAAAAATCTTTATTTTCTTCATAGTTGTAATGTAAATAATCTCTAATAGCTTGACGCGTTTTCCCAGTACGATCGCAGATAAATGAGAGGGGCACATCATTTGGAATCAGAATATTTAAGAGGGCTCTTTGTTCAAGAAGAAGGTTCTTTAGTTCAAAAAATTCTTCGTTACTCATGACACACACTTTGATTCATTTTGAATACGAGCTTGTTTAATAACATTTAGCCTTCTTTCATAAAGGTATTGCCATACGTCAAAACTTTCATTAGGATCTAAAAACTTGCTTGTTTGCAAATTAAAAATGTAGCCATTTCTAAGACAAAAACCTCTATGACTTTCAAGTAATTTTTCTCCGTTTTGTTCTTTTAGTTTAAATTCTAAATCAGAGCAAAGCTCAATAAGACGCTTTTTGAAAGCTTTAAAATCAACTCTCTCAAAAGAGAGGTTAAATGAAGATTCATAATGATGGTTAATTGATGGTTCATATAGTTGTCCACCATGTAGACTACCCTTGTCTATGTCGTTGACTACCCCTAGTCCATCTGGTGGACTACCCTTGTCAACACCATTGACTACCTGTGGATTAGTATTTTTCAACTTTTTCATATCTTCTAGTAGTTTTGCTTCTTCAATTTTAAAGCTAAAAAGATCTTCATGCAGTTGATATAAATTAGATGTATTACTTCCATTTTCTCGTTTTCTTCTATTCTTAGAGACATATCCAATTTGAATGACTCGATCCATACTGTTCAAGAGTCCTTGTTTTGAAAAAAAGCATTTTTTTTGGATTTTTGAAAGGCTTGGATAACATTCACCATCATCATTCGCATGATCCGCAAGAGCAAGAAGTAAAAACTTATCATCTCTATTAATT
>SAAR01000490.1 GCA_009916335.1 Erysipelotrichia bacterium
GGGGCAATAGCATTAGGATTTAACGTATTAAGTGATTTTGTAATCATTGCAAAACAGAAAAATGAAGCATAAAAAAAGCGAACGTGAATCGCTTTTTTTATGGTTAAAATTGATTGTAGTGGACAATATCTTCTAGTTTTCTTCTGCTTGTGTGATTTACTTCTTTTTCATCACTATAACCTAGTGGGGTTAAAGCCACAATGCGATACTGTTCAGGAATGTTTAATAATTGCTTTAATGCATCTTCAGGAAATACTCCCACCCAGCAAGTTGCTAAACCTAAAGAAGTCGCTGTTAAAATAGCGTGTTCCATAGCAATTGCACTATCACACATATAGTAAGGTTTGCCATCACGATTGCCACTTTTGCTTGGATTTGCAATGAATACAAGTGTATATGATGCTTTGGTATAGGCACTTTCACAAGGGTTGTTTTTAAGCAATACCCCTAGTTTAGCTTGTGTTTCTTTATCATCAATGACAATCATTTCAAAGCACTGCTTATTTTTCCATGTTGGTGCTAGTTGTGCTGCTTCTAATACTGTATTTAAATCTTTATCACTCACTTTTCGATCACTATATTGTCTTATACTTTTTCTTTGTTTTATTACTTCTAACATATTTACTTCCTCCTATTTATTTAATGATTTTTAAAGCTCCTTGATGATTTTTAATGACACTTTTTTGCATTGTGCCACCATATTCACCATCAATTGTCCAAGCAAGTGGTTGCTCACTTTCAATGACTATATTCTTAGCTTTAAAGATGGTAACACGAGAACATTTTCTTACATCTTTACTAATGAATGCTTGCAATAATTGTTGTAAATCTAAAGGGTTGTTTGGTCGCTTGATAAAAAGACATTCAAAGTATCCATCGTCTAAATCAATATCTTGTTCATTAAAGAAATGAATCCCACCAACTGATAGTGTATTAGTAATCATGCCATAACAAAAGCTATCTTCAATTACGTTTTCATCATAGCTGATTTTTAAAGGATATTCTTTCATATTCATAAATTGTTTCATACCTTCTAAGACATAGGCACTATGCCCTAAGATATTTTTACTAGCTTGTGATGTAGTATAGGAAACATCGCTAAAGAAACCAAAGGCGGCGATATAAACAAAAGGTAGTGAATTGATTTCACCAATATCAATGGCTGATAAAGAACCTTCCATGATTTGTTTTGCACAAGTAATTGGATTTTTAGATAGATTGATCGTTGTCGCAAAATCATTGGTTGTCCCTGTTGGAATATAGGCAAAAGGTTGTTTTGCTTGTTTTTCCATATAGGCATGAATGACTTCATTTAATGTACCATCTCCACCACTGCATACGATTAAATCATAATCATCAATATTTTCTAAGGAATACAAATAAGCATCATTTTTGGCTTGGGTAGGATGAATACTTACTTCATAATCATATTTAATGAAAATATCAGTAATATCATATAACTTATTTTTGATTGTAGCTTTACCAGCGGTTGCATTTAAAATGAATAACAATTTCTTTTTCATAGCTACCTCTTTTTCTTATATACAATTATAACAAATTTAATGAAAAAAGTATTGCTTTCTAGTATAATGAAACAGGAAATGAGTGATGAATGTGAGAAACGTGGAATTATTATCACCTGCTGGCTCTTATGAAAGTGCTATTGCAGGGATTCAAAATGGTTGTGATGCTTTATATATGGCAGGAACTAAGTTTGGAGCAAGAGCCTATGCTTCCAATTTTGATCCTGAACAATTAACAAAAATAATAGCGTATGCACATGCTTATGGGGTTAAAGTTTATATTACTTTAAACACATTGATCCATGATGCAGAATGTGAGGAGTGTTTTTCTTATATTGCTTTTTTATATGAGTTGAATGTAGATGCCTTGATTGTACAAGATTTAGGTATTTTAGAGTATGTGCGTTCTCATTATCCTGATTTTGAAGTACATGCCTCTACACAAATGCATATTGTGAATGAACATGCCTTAGCTTTTTTAGCATCATTAAATGTAAAACGTGCTGTTTTAGCTAGAGAAGTTACATTGCCAGAAATTAAACGTTTTAGCAAGCAAAAGATTGAATTAGAGGTATTTGTGCATGGAGCATTGTGTGTGGCGTATTCAGGACAATGTTTAATGAGCTTTATGATTGGTAAACGAAGTGGTAATCGTGGGGAATGTGCACAAACTTGTCGTATGCCTTATCGCTTATGTGATTTTAATACGAAGCAGGAATACGCACAAGCTGCTTATTTGTTGAGCTTAAAGGATTTAAATACATTAGATCATGTAGATAAATTAATAGCAGCAGGAATTGATTCCTTTAAAATTGAAGGACGTATGAAAAAAAGTGAATATGTAGCACATATTACAGCTTTATATCGCAGTAAAATAG
>SAAR01000491.1 GCA_009916335.1 Erysipelotrichia bacterium
CTGCTATTCTGCAGTTTAATTCTGATGCTGAGAATCTTGATGCTGAGCCAATGTATAAACTTTGGCATTTGCTATACTCATTTGAAGGAGATTATTCCAATACAGGCAATGAGAACTTGATTCAAAAACTGATGCGAGATTATGGTTTTGATAGAGATTCAGCTGTTATTCTTGCTAATATAACATTTCAAGATGATTACGGCTCACTATCGACAAAAGCTATTCGCAAGATTTTGCCCTATTTGAAAGAAGGTAACAAGTATGATATTGCCTGTGAGTATGCAGGCTATCGTCACTCTAAATCGTCATTAACTAAAGAGGAGAAAGAAAATAAAGTTTTGGTTGATAAATTGAAAATACTACCTAAAAACTCATTACGAAATCCAGTTGTAGAAAAGATAATTAATCAAATGGTTAACGTTATCAATACAATTATTGAGACATACGGCAAACCAGACGAGATTCGTGTTGAGTTGGCACGTGAATTAAAGAAAAATGCTAAAGAACGCGAAGAACTCACTAAGTCTCTTGCTGATACAACGAAAGTTTATGATGAATACAAGAAAATACTTACTAAACCACTCTCGGAAGGTGGGCAATTTGGTTTGACTTATGTGAGCCGTACGGATATCATTCGTTACAGACTTTGGAAAGAGTTGGAACAGAATGGCTATAATACATTGTATTCTAATACTTATATTTCGCCGGCAGCAGTTTTTAGTGGTAATTTTGATATTGAACACATTATTCCTCAGTCTCGACTCTTTGATGACTCTTTTTCAAATAAAACTTTGGAGCTAAGAAGTATAAACAGTGAAAAAGGCAATCTTACTGCTTATGACTTTGTGAAAGAAAAATATGGTGAAACTAGCCATGAAAATAGTTTGGATAAGTATCTGGCCAGAGTGGAAGAGTTGTATAAAAAAGGAATTATCTCTCGTGGAAAATACAACAAACTGAAAATGCAGACAAAAGATATTCCCGATGGTTTTATCAATCGAGATTTAGGTAATACTCAGTATATTGCAAGTTTTGCTCGCACAATGCTCGAAACGCTTTGCAAAAATGTAATTGCTACAACAGGTTCTGTTACTGATGCTTTGCGAGAAGATTGGCAACTGATTGACGTAATGAAAGAATTAAATTGGGACAAGTATGATAAGCTTGGACTTACTTATTACGAAGAAAATAGAGAAGGTAAAAAGCTTGGCAGAATTAAGGACTGGACAAAGCGCAATGATCATCGCCATCATGCTATGGACGCACTGACTGTAGCTTTTACAAAAAATGCTTTTGTTCAATATTTCAACAATAAGAATGCAAGTTTAACGCCAACTTCAAATGAGTATGCCATTCGTGCTAAATATTTTGAAAACGGTAAGGCTATTCCACCGATGCCTCTCAATGAATTTCGTGCCGAGGCAAAACGGCATTTGGAAAATACGTTAGTTTCGATTAAGTCGAAAAATAAAGTTGTAACGCAAAATAATAACGTTACTAAAAAAAGAGGAGGTGTAAATAAGAAAGTACAACTAACTCCAAGAGGACAACTACATCTGGAAACTGTTTATGGAGCCCGAAGACAATATGTGGTCAAAGAACAAATAGTAAATGCAAAGTTTGATTTAGAAAAAGTCAATACGGTTTGCAACAAGAAATATCGTGATGCACTGCTACAACGTTTACAAAATAATGGAAATGATCCAGCTAAAGCGTTTGCAGGCAAAAATGCACTTTCAAAAACGCCAATATATTATAATGTCGGTTTCGAAAAATTTGAAAAACTCCCCGAGAAAGTAAAAACTGTTACTACTGAAACTCTTTTTGCCATTCGCAAAGATGTCTCGAGTTTGACGGATTTGAAACAAGTTGAAAAGGTATTAGATAAAAAAGTAAAACAGATTTTACTTAGCAGAATTGAAGAATTTAATGGCGAAATTAAGAAAGCGTTTTCAAACCTTGACGAAAATCCAATTTGGTTAAATAAAGAAAAAGGTATTTCGATTAAACGCGTGACCATTACGGGCATCAGCAATGCAGAAGCGTTGCACGAAAAGCGTGATAAAGAGGGCAAACTGATTTTAGATAGCGAGGGAAATAAAACTCCGGTTGACTTTGTTAATACTGGTAATAATCATCATGTTGCTGTTTATCGTATGCCTGTTCTAGATAAAATGGGTAATCCAGTCATAAACGAGGATGGAGTTCCTAAATACGAATTACAGGAAAAAGTTGTGTCGTTTTATGAAGCTGTTGCCCGCAGTAATAATGGATTTCCAATTATTGATAAAACTTATAAAGTGAGTGAGGGTTGGGAATTTCTTTTCAGTATGAAACAGAATGAATATTTTGTTTTCCCAAATGAACAGACTGGTTTTAGCCCTCAACATATTGAC
>SAAR01000079.1 GCA_009916335.1 Erysipelotrichia bacterium
GATATACTCCCCCTTTTTAATAAAATTCCTATTAAAAGAATGTCTTTTAATATATCTATTATACCACATGTTTTAAATTTGCAAATTTTTCCCTGAAAAAATTTTAAATCATCTTTTTTAAAAAAATTGTCTATCTGTGTAAATAACTGATTTCTATTCCTTTGCTATCTCCACTTTCACTTTTTTATTCTTAATTGTTTTATCTTGAAATGCTGATAAAATAATTTGTTCTTTACCATTTAAGATTTCTACATAACTCATATGATTTAAGATATGAATGACTCCTATATCCTCTTGTTCAACCCCTTCTATACTACATAAAGCACCAAGTAAATCAACCGTTCTTATCTTTTTGCTTTTCCCCACACTAAAATACAGTTTACAAACATCTTTCAGCCATTTTTTTTGTTTATCCTCTTTTTTAACATTCTTATTTAAATAGGTTAAATGCAACGAGGATTTATCCAAACTAGCTAATGGATAGGCTTGTATAGTAAAGCTGTTTTGTAGTTTTGTTAATATCTCATCTTCATTTTCTAATAATAAAATAGAACAACCTTTTTGATTAACACGCCCACTTCTACCACAACGATGTGTATATTCTTTAATACTTTTTGGTGCATCATAATGGAATACATGCGATACTTTTTCTATGTCAATGCCTCTAGCTACCACATCACTTGCAATCAATAAACGGCTTTCCCCTTTTTTAAAGGCTTCCATACTTTGAATACGCTGCTTTTGTAACATACCTCCATGAATCTTTAAGGTTTGTATACCATTTGTAGAAAAAGCACGATGAATTTTATCAACCTCTACTTGTTCATTACAAAAAACGATTCCACTCTCTACTTGACACTCACTTAATAATTGTAAAAGTGTTTTCCACTTATGAGTGCCTTTTACATAGTAATGATCAATCGTGCTATCTTCCACATTTTCAATCCATTTCGCATTATTGGTATAGTGATCAATTAACATATTCACTTGTTTAGGGTACGTTGCACTAAATAAAGCTGTTACACGCTGTTTAGGCAATACTTCTAATATTTGTTCCACCTGCTCACAAAAGCCCATATCAAGCATATAATCCGCTTCATCAATGACAACATATTTCACCTTGCTTAAATCAATGCTATCTTGTTCAATATGATCATATAATCTTCCTGGTGTCCCTACAACCACATGGCATTTCTGTTTTAAAGCGTCCTTTTGATAATCCATATTCTCTTTACCAATGATACATGTAACTTTCATTTTCTTAAAACGTCCAATACTAGCAAATTCACTTTGAATCTGCATTGCTAATTCCCTTGTACAAGCTAAAACGAGTACCTGTGGTTCTTTTATCTGCCAATCGACTTTCTCACATAATGGAATTGCAAAAGCCGCTGTTTTTCCACTTCCTGTTTTCGCTTTTACAACAACATCTTTTTCTGCCATGATATAAGGAATTACCTTTTTTTGAATCGGTAGTAACTCATCATAGCCCATAATACTTAAAGCATGTGTAATATCTTCACTTAAATTAATCTTTGTGTGCATGTTGCACCATACCTTTCTTTTAAAGTTTAAAAAAACCTACCGTCAAGCGATAGGTTTAAAAAATTACTAAATCAATTAACGCAATCTGATGAATACTGGACCTGAACCCATGTAAGCAGAAGCAATTCTAGTAGAACCTAAGTATCCACCATGAACAGCTTGTCCACCACCGATATATACGGCTACATGTGCTAATCCAACACCACCATCAGCGTAGTAAATAATATCTCCAGCTTGTGCTTGAGAAGCAGGTACTACTGTTCCTAAAGACAAGTATCCAGCTGGCCAACCATGGTAGTAAATACCAACAGCAGCCAATGACTTAGTTACTAGAGCAGTACAATCTTGCACAACACCTAATTGTGCTAACGCTGCAGATGCTACTGAACCTGCACCACTATAACTTCCAGCACTACCATATGCTTGTGAGCTAGAATTTGTGTTTGAAGATCTATTTGCTGTTGCAACTGGTGCTTCTTCTGTTTCGTAAATACGAACAATCATTTCAGCGGCACTTTCATTACCACTTGAATCTTTAGCACGCACTGTAATTACATGTTTTCCAGATTCCCATTTTTCGCCATCTTTAGCAGGCATTCCTTCTACTGAGTAATCACTTACCACACCATCGACATTGTCTGTTACTGATAAGAAATAATTTAAATCAAAATTATCAGTATCATCAATCGTAATATCACTTTCTGAGAAAGTAATATTAGGTGCATCTGTATCAATTACATTTAACCCTAAGTTATATGTATAGACAGTTCCTTCATCAACAGTACTCAAATTACCTTTTGCAGTTGTAACAATTTTTTCACTAGCGTTCTTTTCAAACGTTGTCTGTGTCTGGATTTCAAGTTTTGCTGATTTTTCACCAACACCTGAAGTATTTTCCATTTCAACACTAACCACATATTCACCTAAGCTATATACAGATGTCATACCTGTATCGCTAATCTGTTTCAACTCAGCAGCACTACTAACATGATCTTTCAAAATATTTTTTGCTTCACTAGCAATTGCTTTTGAATCTCCATAGTTCACTGCCAACGCTTTTTTGTTGTAGTTGCTTACTTTAGGTTGATCTAATCCAGCAGCATCTACTGTTGCTGTATTATAACCAGTTGTATAAGCAGTAACAAAGAAAGCTAATAAGGCAACCATTGTTACGGTTGTGAAATGATGGAAGTTAAAGTGTACCTTTTTCATAAAAGACAAGTCTAAACTTGAACTTTCATATTTCTCAGTTGCTTTATTCTTAAGATTTTCTAAAGATTTCGACGAAACTTCTTTCGCATTTTTTAATAATTTTTTTGTTTTTTCAATATTCAATTTTTCAAAATTCATTGGATCACTCCTTTGACTACGTTGACCATTGTATCATTTTTATTCAATTTTGGCAAATCCTCACAAAGTTTCACATATTATTTGTAATAATTAAAAAAGGCTTGTTATTAATACAAACCTTTATAACATTTTATTATTTAGAGATGATATCGTGAAGATAAATATTATTTTCTCGCTCTGGGCCTACTGAAACCATAGATACTCTTGTCTTAGTAATTTCTTCTATTCTTCTTATATAGTTCTTACAGTTTTCTGGTAGTTTATCAAAACCGCGAATCTTTGAAATATCTTCGTCCCATCCAGGTAACATTTCATAAATTGGTTTTGCACGAGCTACTTTTTCCACATTAGCAGGAATATAATCATAGCGTTTTTCATCTACTTCATAAGCTACACATACGGGAATCTCTTTCAATCCTGATAAAATATCAATCTTTGTGATCACAATATCCGTTAACCCATTAATAATTGCTGCATGTTTTACCACCAGTAAATCTAGCCACCCACATCTTCTTGGTCTACCTGTTGTCGCTCCAAATTCAAAACCTTTCTCACGCAAGAAATCACCATTCTCATTTAACTGTTCGCTGACAAATGGTCCTTCCCCTACTCTTGTCGAATAAGCTTTCACGACCCCTACAATACGATCTAACTTTTTAGGAGATACCCCTGCTCCTGTACATACTCCAGCACTAGTTGGTGAACTACTTGTTACATAAGGATAAGTTCCATAGTTAATATCTAACATGGCTGCCTGTGCCCCTTCAAATAAAACAAATTTATCCTGTTCTAACGCTTGATCTATTTCTGCCACAGAATCTATGATTCTTGGTAATAATTTTTCTCTCACTTGTGCAAACTGCTCTACTAATGTGTCATAAGCAAATGGTTCCCCATTATATAGCTTTACAATTTCATCATTTTTCATCTGTAAGGAGAATGCTAATTTTTCTTTAAACGCTTCAAAATCTTCTAAATCACCCACACGCAAACCAATACGTTGGTATTTATCGGCATAACATGGTCCAATTCCACGTTTCGTCGTTCCTACCTTTTTATCCCCTTTTGCACTTTCTTGATAAGCATCAATCGCAACATGATAAGGCATGATTAAATGTGCACGATCAGAAATAAACACATGATCTGTTTTAATGCTACCTTTTTCAATGACTTCAATTTCTTCTAAGAAAACAAATGGATCCACGACCACCCCTGGACCAATGATACATTTTGATTGTGTATGAAGCACTCCTGATGGTAATAGGTGAAGGATATGTTTTTCCCCTTCGACAATAACTGTATGTCCTGCATTGTTTCCCCCTTGGAAACGAACAACATAATCTACTTTACTACCTAAGACATCAACAATCTTTCCTTTTCCTTCATCGCCCCATTGCGTTCCAACGACTACATAACCTGCCATAATCATTATCCTCCTCGTCCTATTGACTTTTATTACACAACTATTATAATACAAGTATAGATATAAGTATAATTAATATTTTATATATTAGCCATAAGGAGCACTAATATGAAAACTAAACTTGATAACTACCGTATCTTTCATGAAGTCGCCCATTGTCTATCTTTTTCAAAAGCGAGTGAACGATTATATATATCACAATCCGCCGTTTCTCAATCCATTAAACAATTAGAAACAGATTTAGATACAAAATTGTTTAAGCGTTATGCCAAAGGAGTATTACTCACAAAAGAAGGAGAAATCCTTTTTGACTACATTAAAACAGCTTTATCCGCAATTGATGTAGCGGAAAAAAAATTATACGATATGAAAAATTTAGAAGAAGGAACACTTATCATCGGTGCTGGAGATACAATCTCACACCATTACTTGTTGCCTTATTTAGAAAAGTTTCATACCTTATTTCCTAACATTCGCTTACAAGTATACAATCGCACCTCTTTAGAAATGCTGGATTTAGTGAAAAGTGGTCGAGTCGATGTCGCCTTTATTAATTTACCAATTAAAGATCGTGATTTAAACATTCATTCTTGTTTTGATATTCATGATATTTTTGTATGCAGTCCACAATTTGAAAGAAACGCTATCTATTCTTATCAAGACATTGCAAATATGCCTTTAATTCTTTTAGAGAAAAATGCCAATTCTCGTTATTACATTGATCAACACTTTAAGAAACATCATATTACCTTACAGCCACAAATTGAAATTGGTGCCCATGAATTACTCTTGCAGTTTGCGAAAATTAATTTAGGTGTTTCTTGTGTTATTAAAGAATTCTCACAAACACAATTAAAAACAGGGGAACTAATCGAATTAAAATTAAGCACACCGATTCCTAAACGTTCCATAGGTTATGCGTTCAATAAAAGCATTCCTCTTTCCAGTGCTGCTAAATCTTTTTTAGCATTCATTAAATAATTTTATTTTGATACCCTCAATCCTTTAGGAAACTTATTTTTAATCATCTTGCCATCACTTTTCCCAAAGCCGATGATATGATTTTGATAAGACAAAGCAACATACCCTTTAACACATGGTTTCACTAAGACATTACCACTTAGAAAAATGGTACATTCTTCTTCATTAATGGCTACGACTTTTTTACGATACGCATCTAAGGTAGCACTCATATAAAAATGATGGTGTGGTTCAAAACGATTTTTAACGATTTCTCCACAAGCGATACCCTGACGTAATATTTTTGTTTTATCCAGTTTGATAAAAGGACTGTTTTTAGCGTATACTTTCCCTTTATGTTCATAGTAATACAAAGGTTTTTCACTTAACTGCTCTTGCATAAATGTTCTCACACATTCCTCTAATTTCCCATTTTTAAGTATATTTAACTTTGCCTTTTTATTTTCACTTGTACGTTTCATCTTAGCGATAAAATGCCCTTCCCCTTTGTCCATTGGAAAAATTCTACGCACTTTTTGTACATCTAAATTTTGATAAGGAATTCCTGCACGTCCAAAAGGTACCCCACAATCCAATAATTCCATATCCTCATGTTCACTTAAAAATTGGGCAATGACTTGTTCATTCTCTTCCATTGCATAAGTACATGTAGAATATACTAAAATACCATCTTGTTTTAAAGCATGGTAGGCTTCCTTTAAAATGAGTTGTTGCCTTGTGGCACAAGAAATGACATGTTCCTCACTCCAATCATCACTCGCTTGTTCATGAATTTTGAACATGCCTTCCCCACTACATGGAGCATCTACAACAACTTTATCAAAACACCCTTGCATTTCTCTACAAATAATATCAACAGAGGTATTGGTTATGATATTTTCGCTGACACCCATTCGCTCTAAGTTCGATAATAATATTTGTGCACGATTACTTACGATTTCATTACTGACAAGTAAACCAGTATGTTGTAAAGCGGAGGCAATCTGTGTACTTTTTCCACCAGGTGCTGCACATAAATCCAATACCCAATCATTTTTTTGCACATCTAAAACAGTGATTACACTACTTGCACTAGGTTCTTGCATATAAAATAACCCTTGTAAATGATAAGGGTGATTACCACTAATACTACCATCACTGTAATATCCTTCCTTGCAAAACAAGGAAGGTGTCAAAGCAAAGGTATTTTCTAAGCGTTGTCTTTCTTCTTTTAATAGATTAATGCGGATTCCTTTATACGATGGTGCTTTTAATGTTTTTAAATACTCATCGTATTCCTCTTTTAAATACGCTTGCATACGTTTTAAAAATGCTTCTTTCATAACTGTCCTCCAATAGAAAATAAGAGCTTACACCCTTATTTTTTATGCTTTTTATTAATATCCAATACAATTTTTTTCATATTCGTTGCTTGATTAGGATAGCCTTTTTTCTCATAGCTACGTTTAAAAATAATGAAGTATTGCTTTTGTGCTAATGGGGTTTGTAACGTTAAATGAAAATCACTACTTCTCTGTTGTATGAACACAACACTTTTTAGCATCACCTTTTTTCTTTTATGTGTGAATTTCAATTTATCAAAACTGTGAATGTATAAATATTTGCCTAATTTAGCAACATATACCTTATCATAAAAGAATAGGTAAGTAATAAGTAATAAAAGTAATCCTAATAAAAAAGTAGGAAAAGCAAAAGGAAGCACTTGTAGTATGAATACTAGTCCAAAAACAATCCACATGCTTGCAAGGATTACAATTCTTTTTGTTTGTGGTGCTAAATTGCCGTATAAAACATATTCAAAAGGTATTTTTTGTTCATTCATGTACATTAAATCATCGCTAATTTTTTGTTCGTTATTATTTGTCATATACTTCTCTCTTTCATTACAATATCATTTATTCTTTGTTTATTTTAGCATAGCTTTTTTTCTTTTCCAATATTACTTATGACAAATCTACTCTCAATGTGTACTTAATGTTTCATTATTGGGCATATTTAAAAGATACTTTGTTTCAATCGCTGGTACATAATAGGCAATATAAAACTGTATTTGATCATCTATTTTAATGACTTTATCCTGCTCATTGGCAAGTGCATAAAATTTATAATAGGGCATAAAATAGTCTAATGTGCCATTCTTTAAATAAACTACTTCTACATACGCAATTTTATCCATCGTACTTGTATGTCCTCCATTATTTGTATAATAATGCCCCTCTTTTAAGCGTTGTTTTGCGTGCGTTAAATCAATAATAGGATAATTTCCTATATCCTTTTTTGTTTGCGTAAAAGGAATGCTGATTGATGCTAGTTTTCCTTCTTCATCAAAAGTTAGCTCAATCGCTTCAAATTGACGATTAAGCAATGAATGTGCTTGTTGTTTTTCCTTCTCATACACAGATACAAAATATTCAGCTCTCATTTTATTTTGTTCATTATCACTTGAATACATTAACTGGACATCAATCCCCACTTTTTGCATGGGAAATAAAGCACTGAATTCTTTTTGTTTTATTAATTTCGCTATTTTCTTTTTCACCGTTTGTTTATTATCATCTTCTTTAATAATTGTATCCATCTTTTTTCGATAAGCATCTTGAAAAGCAATAGATGTGCGTGTTTTTCCTTGTATCCATATTTCACACATTTCACTTTCCAACTTTGCCCAATCTTCTTCAATACTTATTTCATACTCTTTTAATAATAATTTTTCGGCATAATTCGCTAAATAGCTACGCTCTTTTTCTTCACTAAATCGTTTTATTCCATACATACCAAAACGTCCTTCTATATTTAGATTTTGATAGACAGGCAATACTGTATGTATTTGCTTTACATCATAAGGATTATCGTGCATTAAGTCCTCAGCTCGATAACAGGAATAACCCTCAAAACCTAATCCTCCCACATCAATTGACGCTGTTAACGTTAATATTGGCAATTCTTTCTCTTGTGGTATACGTTCTACAATCTTTTCCTCCGTTTTATTAATTGAATGAAAGAAAATATAAGTACATGCAATAACAATCATGAACATACCTACGATTGCAAACTTAAATAAATGGTTATGCTGTTTAGTTTGTTTATTCATTTGTCTTTCTTTATTATTTGTTTGTGCTTTATGCATCTCTTGCTTTAAATGTTCTTTAAATTCTTCACTAGCTTTTATTTGTTCTAATGACTCTTTATATTTTCTTTCATTCATCATCAAACCCTCCTTCCAATTGCTTTTTTAGAAGTTTTTTACCACGATGTAACCACGAAGAAACCGTCCCTTCTTTTACATGCGTAATCTGTGCAATTTGTTTAATGCTTAATTGTTCATAATAAAACAAATAAATAGCATTACGATAATGAAAAGGCAATTTTTTTACTTCCTCTAGCAATGTGCTAGATTGATCTTCCTTACCTGTCATTTCTTCGTATGGATAATCAACTCTTTTCTTATTCCACCAATGGCGTTGCAAGTCTTTACAACAATTGATTGTAACCCTTAATAGCCATGCTTTTTCATGTTCTTGATCATTAAACGATGAAGTGTTTTTCATATATTTCATAAATACATCTTGTACTATGTCTTGTGCTTGTGCCACATTTTGCACATGATGCATTGCCATGCGAAAAAGTGTATCGGCATACATATCGACTACCCTTTCGATTTCTTCATTTGTATGCATATTTTTCCTCCCTTTATCAAAAACACGATTATATGTATCTTTTTCTTGCATTATATCCTACTTTTTATTTGTTTATATTTTAACATACATACGTTTATTTATAGAATTTTGTAAAATAAAAGAAATACATATAAAATTATGAAATGATGTTTATCCTTTCCGTTTATCTAGTATCACTACTAAGAAGCACAAGATAATGCAATACTGTTAATCGTACTTTTGCCTCCACATATAAAAACTTTCTAATATTGGACTGAATGAGTACAAAATCTTTTTTACTAGTTTTTAATTGTCGACATATTGAGTCGGCAATATTTTGTTAGTTAGTGTTTGCTTTAGTTTCACTTATTTTCCCATCTCATATTCTTGACAGTTTTCATTTTAAAGCTTTCCTTTCTCACAATATAAAAAGCACGCAAAATCGCACAAAATGTGATTCTAGCGAGCTCTCCAACCTCTATTTAGGAATAAATTTTATATCATAATTTTTGATTATCCATATAAACATTACACTTTCAAGCACTTAAAGTGTAGAAAAATACTCATTTTAGCAAAAATTTACCACGATTGAATGAGCCTTGATATGACATTAATAATTACACTAAGAAATACTAACTGCTCGGTGTGTATAGTTATGAAATTATGAAACTAAAAGCTGTTTATTTTTAGTCATTGGTAGTTCCTCATACATTACATTAAACAACCCCGTCAGAAAATCTTTATTATCAACTTCTTCCACTAATAACATCTCTTTGGCATTTTCATAGGGTATTTCATAGGCAACTGTCGGCATATAAAAAATTGCAGACTTTGTTGGTTTTACAAGTAACCTATCATCATATATACCACCAATGGTTTTTCCACGATAATAGATAATAAATTCTCCCATCATTGCACGATATGTTATTTCTTGTAATTCTGATAATTGTTCTAAAACAAATTGTAAACAATCTTTACTTGATGCCATTTCTAAGCCTTCAACTTTGACTTTTATTATTCCAATGCTTTTTTTAAACTAGGATTTACCAACGCTTCATATTCTTTTCAAACTTATTGACATATGCAGACTTTAATTCTTCAGATGAGATATTATAACATAATAAAATATCATTGTAATACATTAATACATCTGCTAATTCTTCAACCAGATCCTTTCTCAAATCCTCATCTCGACTAGCTTTTAATCCGCTATGTTTTTTTACAATATCAATTACTTCGCCAATTTCACCAATCATCCATAGTAATTTGTTTTGCCCTACTTCAGCAGAAATTCCTTCCCATTTGTCTTTGTATTTTTCTTGTAGCATTCTTTGCATCTCTTTCATTTCATTGATTGTAAATTCACTCATATAAACATTCCTCCAAATTCCTTTCATACTCTTTTAACTTCAGATTTTCTTAGTTCTATAACCAGCTATTTGTACATCAGTACATGAATTATTTTGTGATAATAGGTTTTCCTTCTGTATCTAATAATGGTGTTAAACCACCTCCAAATCTGCTTGCAATCAAAAGATAATTTACTCCCGTTTCTTTATCAACATATATTGTTTTCTCACTCTTTAAACCTATTTCTTGATACACTACTTCAAATCTACTATTTTTACTCATTCAAAGTATCTCCATAACTTTTGATTTATCACCAACACGAAGATATACTTTGCTATCACTTGTTTTTATAACAGTATCTTCACTTGGCTCAACAAAGAATAATAGAATCGAATCCTCTCTTTCTCCATTTTTTACTTTTCTTTCTTCATGTGTTAATTTCATATTACCTACACAAGATGTAAATGGAATATTCAAAAAATCATTGATAGACTTTGCTTCACGATATTTAAAACCTGTTATTTCTCCATCATCTTCAATTCCTGCTGCTAAAACTCCTCCATTTGCATTTGCAAAAGCTACTAAATGTTTTGCAATATCACTTGGCTTAATTCTCGCACTTTTTCTATCTAAATATTGTCCTTCTTCCATTTGTGTTAAATACTCTAATGTAACAATCTCAGGCAACATAAAAAACACCTTCTTTCTATCCAATTATATCATTTTTCATAATATGAATACTACCCCGTTATTACCCCGTACTACCCCGTTATTACCCCGTACTATCATGTAACAATTAAAAATCATCTTTACTGCACCCACGCAATAAAAATGTGATAAAAAAAGGCAAGATTTTCTTCCTATATTAAACCTCGCAAATTCAATTTATCTATTGTCCATATTATAGCACGATGACATTTTTAATACTATATCACTGAAAATTGCACTCAATTTCAAATAAAAAATGACCAATTATACATAATGATAATTAGCCATTCTCATAATTTTTTACGACTTTCCATGAAAATATCGTGTATTTACGCAAAAAATCTTTACTTTTTATATACGTTTGTATGTTACCTGTATGATTCCAAAAAAACTTTCGTTATCGGCTTTTTAGAATTGTATGCTATATGTATGGTAGTTATACGAACGCTTACTTATTCTTCATATGAGGGAACAACAACACTTCTCTAATCGTTGTCTGTCCTGTCAATAACATCACAAAACGATCAATCCCAATACCAATTCCACCAGTTGGAGGCAACCCACATTCCAACGCCTCTACATAATCAGTATCCATTTCATTCGCTTCATCATTTCCTAATTCTTTTTCCTTCAACTGATTTTCAAAACGCTCTTTTTGATCAATAGGATCATTCAACTCAGAGAAGGCATTCGCATACTCACTACCATCAATAAATAATTCAAAACGTTCCGCAAATCTAGGATCTTCCACATTCTTTTTAGCCAAAGGAGAAATTTCTACTGGATGACCATACACAAATGTAGGTTGTTCAATTTTTTCCTCACAATACTTTTCAAAGAATAAATTAATAATATGCCCAATCCCTGTATGATGTTTTTCCACTTCAATGTCATGCTCTTTTGCCAACGCACACGCTTCTTCATAGCTCATCTCTTGCCAGAAATCCACCCCTGCATATTCTTTAATCGCATCGACCATATGCAAACGTTTAAAAGGAGCTTTTAAACGAATTGTTTTCCCTTTCCATTCAATATCCGTTGTTCCACAAACATCATTAGCAACACTTTCCATCAATCCTTCGCATAAATCCATCATACCATACATATCTGAATACGCTACATACGCTTCTACTGTTGTAAATTCAGGATTATGATTTTTATCCATTCCTTCATTTCTAAACAAACGACCAATTTCATACACACCTTCTAAACCACCAACAATTAAACGCTTTAATGGTAATTCTGTCGCAATACGCAAATAGAAAGGCATATCTAACGTATTATGATGTGTAACAAAAGGTCTAGCAGCTGCACCACCTAAAATTGGTTGTAGTACAGGTGTTTCT
>SAAR01000492.1 GCA_009916335.1 Erysipelotrichia bacterium
GGAAATTATGATGCGGCCTTGGAGAAATTCCAACTGGCGGTGAAGAATCCCTCCTGCCCTGCGGCAATAAAAGCCACGGCGATGGTGGATAGCGTGAAGACTTTAATACGCCAAAAGAAATATGCCGAGGCGGAAAAATGGATTACAGACGCGGAAAAAACACAGGGGATGACAATCAGTCATATCGTTCAACTGCGAAATGAACAGGCGGAAATTCTGCTGAATCGGAATCTTCCGGACGAAGCATTGAAACTGCATGAGGAGACTTTGAAACTTTCCGCTCTTTCTCCCGATTGGCAGGCAAATGTACTCAGCCGCATAGCTGGAATTTATTTTCACCAGAAAAAAGACGTTGCCAAAGCGATGGTCTCAGAGGAGTTCTCTAAAATGATGAATACTCACATTCCTGCTTTTGAAATGCCCAGTGGCGATATTCTCTATATTCAATACAATCAAGATAAGAACACTTTAGATATTGGTTCTGCAACCAATATTGGCATGACTGTAATGCATAGTTTTCCCTATGACCATAATTTCAGCCTAGACGCTAACCTTGAAGGTGCTAGTGAAAAACTTTCTGAAATGCCGGTCTACCAAGCCGAGAGTGAGCAAGAACCTTGCGTTGCAGAACAGTCGCCATCATTAAGCAATAGTATTTTTGAGAATAGAGAGGCATTAGACACCTTTATGAAAGAATATTGGGGTGCGAGACGTGATAATGGTTTTATGATGTGTGGCTTCGAAACTTATAATGGTAAAGAAGCTATAATACTAGAGAATGAGAACTTTACCAATTCTACCTATTACTTGATATCACGAGATGAGTCAGAAGGAAAAGACAAATACTTCATGCATCTGTACGACTCTGATCTAGACAAGGAAGTGTTTACTTCACGTGAGATGCCTCAAGACAAAGAATCCGCATATAGTTTTATGCGTGGAGCTTACCGTGAATTAGAAGATTACGAACACGACAAGCAACAGGATAAAGTTCAGGACCAGCAAGAAGAAGCAGACGAAGAACAGCATTTTCGGAGAGGAAGATAAAATCATTTTTTAACATGCACAATTCAAATCCAATATTATATGTGATGATTAATAAACTCTCTAAATATAGAAAAATTCATTTTTTTAAAGCTCAAAATAGCATAAACATCACTATATCATATATCAAATATTGCATGAATAAACAATAATGAATTTGCTATAAACTAAGTAACTTTGTATTTTTGCAAAATGAATATTATTATACTAACCATCTTTTTCTTTTTTAAGGAATAAAATAATGGGAAATAATGATTAATAAATGAAAGAAAATAATGAGTGAAGATAAATTTAAAAGATTCAAAAAACTTCTTGAATACTTTATTGCCCATTTAGAATACATCCAAAATGAGTCTATAGATAATAAAGGGTATTCAATATATATCGCTCCTCTGATTCATAATATGACTTTCCAGACATGTGGACAAGGCTACAGCGGAGCAAAAATTCAGAATCAAATATCTGAATGGCAGGACTATGGGGATAGTACTATTTGTATCAATGTTCAGGGACATTATGGAAAAGGATACTATACTAAGAAGTGTTATCTGAATTGGAAAGAGACAGGTATAAATATATACGCTAAATGGAATGACGCAAAAACAAGAATTACTCATTTGGCTTTTACTGATTATATGTATTGGCTTGACCCACCAGAATATAAAGATTCTGAAAAATTTAGTATCGAAGATTTAGGGCTATTTGATGATAGTGAGCCAAATACAGAAATAGCTAAGATGTTTAATAAATTCTATCTCAAAATTTATAATTATAAAATGAACGGTATGACAAAAAGATATCAAGATTTATTGTTGGCTAATAAAAATATGATTTTAAATGGAGCTCCAGGTACAGGTAAAACTTATTTATCCAAACTAATAGCCTCTCAAATGATAAAATCAAGTATAAAGTCAGATACAACAATGGAAGAGAATCAGTTCATCAATGATCATATAGGTTTTGTCCAATTTCATCCTTCTTTAGATTATACTGATTTTGTGGAAGGACTACGACCATATGAAGAAATAGGTAATATTGGATTTAAGAGAAGAGATGGAATATTCAAAAAGTTCTGTAAGAAAGCCATAAGTCACAGTAATGAAAATTTTGTTTTCATCATTGATGAAATCAATCGTGGTGATATCTCAAAGATATTTGGTGAATTATTTTTTGCTATAGATTCTGGTTATCGAGGGAAAAATGGTATTATTGAAACACAATATCAGAATTTGATTAATATAGATGATTCTACAAAAGCAGAAGATGTTTTTAAAAATGGTTTCTATATTCCACAGAATGTTTATATTATTGGTACAATGAATGATATTGATCGCTCTGTAGAAT
>SAAR01000493.1 GCA_009916335.1 Erysipelotrichia bacterium
GTTTTAAGCAGATAAAATCTGGCTATGATTATGCCTTTTGAGAAATTGAATAGGACTTAAATTATCCAATGCCTCATGAGGTCTGTTGATTGTAGTCAATCATCCACTCTTGAACCATTTCTCTAACCTCTGATAGAGATGTAAAAATATGGCAATCCAATAATTCTCGTCTCATACTACCGTTAAGTCGTTCAACTCTTGCATTTTCTGTTGGTTTTCCTGGTCTGATAAAATCCAAAGTGATATTATGATTTGCACACCAAAGCTCAAGATGCGTTGATATAAACTCTGGTCCATTGTCCACCCGGATAAAGTGTGGTGAGCCTCGATAAGCGATCAATCTATCCAATGTTTCAATGACACGACGTGCTGGTAGCGACGTATCAACCGTCACATCCAATAATTCTCGATTAAATTCATCAATAATATTCAAAAGTCGGTATTTCTTTCCATACCATAACGTATCACTCATGAAGTCCATAGACCAAAAATGATTTGGACTCACAAGCTCTGTTAATGGAGTTTTGATACGCATTGGCAATCGTTTTTTCATCTTTCGCCTAATATTGAGTCCTAACTTCTTATAGATACGGTAAATGCGTTTATGATTCCAATCATATCCAAGGTTACGTATACGAAAATAAAGCTTCTTAAATCCATTACGAGGGTGTTTTTCAACCAATCGTTCCAGCAATTCTATGGTTTCTTGATCATCCAGTTCCTTGGCTTTATAATACAAAGAACTTCGATTCAACTTTAAAGCTGCGCATGCCTGACGGATACTCAAGTGATGCTCTCTCTGTAAATAGATTACAGAGTCACGCTTCTCATCAGGCGTTAAAGCTTTTTTTCGATGAGATCCTTCAATGCATGGTTTTCCAAAGCCATCTCTGCAAACATCTTTTTGAGTTTACTGTTCTCTTCTTCTAATTCTTTGAGACGTTTGATATCTGAAACATTCATCCCGCCATATTTGCTTTTCCAAGCATAATAGGTTTGAGCACTGATGCCATGGGTCCGACACACATCAGCCACCTTAATACCTGATTCTACTTCATGTAAGATGCCAACAATCTTACTTTCACTAAAACGACTTTTTCGTATATTAACTCCTGATAAATTTTATCAGAAATTATCAACCTATGCATGGTCTAGTTTTTGGGGATGGGTACACTGCTTATATGCGATCATCAAACAATATGTTGTTGGCGATTTTTGAGTTTTTAGTTCATGTAAATCACATATCCAAGATTTTTCATCATCAAACAAAGCTTCCTCCTCCTTCTCTTCTTCAGAACATTCCTTAGGCACTCTATCTTGATAGCTATTCCCTAGCCACCATAAAGGAACAGTTTTTTTATTGAATGAAGTTTTTCCTTTTTTTGTTTCAAGCCACACATCACCCAATGCTATTAAATATATATTGATTACTTTTGAATTAAAAGGCGTATCATTTTCAAAAGGTGCTATATTTCTGTTGAGAAAAAAATTCTCAAGTAATTGTTTATTTAACCCATCTTCTAAACGTTGAATATCATTTTTTATAGAATCTTTTTTATTTGTGCCCCAAATTCTTTTTGCTTCTATACAGAACAACGCTTTGTATTTAGAAGAATAGACAAGTGCATCAATTCTCTCTGATGTATTTTCCCAAGGAAATTCAAACCATGCAACGGTTTCATCATCATCTAATTTAGTTTTTAAACAATGCACAAAATTAACAGTCTGATTTGCTTCTGTAAAACCACTTGAACCATTAGCTGGGTATAAGTAAGTAAAAATTTTTTCATATTCCAATTTCATCATATTAAAAGCAGAATCAATTACACTTTTAATTTCTTTACTCATCAATATCCTTTACAAACTTATTCTAATGTAGCATTGCATGTTATTTTAATCTCGATTACTCATGAAATAAATCATACCTTTAGCAATATTTTCTTGTTTTATAAAATACCATTTTTCATCTCTGTCTATCATTATTTGACAAACAAGTAATCCGAAAAAGAGTGCTGCTTGTTCTTCATCATGTCCACAGGATTTTGTGTATATTGGGTTCCATACAGTACCAGACCAATCACTACCTGGAATAAATGTTGAAACAGCTATTTTTTCGTTATTGTCAATTTTTCTTTGAATGATATAATTAAGCTCCGTTACCATCAGGCGATATTCTTCATCGCTGTTTTTTCATCGAATTTCAGTTTAGACAGCGGTGCATTCGGGCAATCGGCATCAAACGGACGGGTGTCATAGGCCTTTCCCGGACTCAAGATCAGGATTTCACACCCGAGTTCACGAGTCATTCCGATCACCTTCTCCATGGCAATGGCGGCATCGGCCTCCTTTGTGAAACGGCTTATGTTCGAGACTCCGCCGATGATCAG
>SAAR01000494.1 GCA_009916335.1 Erysipelotrichia bacterium
TGAAGTGATTGAATTTGAAGTGTCAGGAAAACATATAGAAGCAATTCATATGCTACCAGGCTATACTCACAATATCATCAATCTATCAGAAACAGAAGATTTAGTGACAGTGATGTGGGCAAATGAAGCCTTTGATTCAAAGCATCCAGATACATATTATGAAAGTATATAAAAATAAATTTAATAAAAAAATCATATGTACATCGCTTCTTGGCTGAAATTTAATATTTGTTTTTAAAAAATGAAAAGGATGGTGTAGTAATATATGAGTTATGCATTTAAAAAAATAGTTTTAATTACAGGTATAGCTGGTTTTATTGGTAGTAACTTAGCTATGAGGTTACTAGAAAGTGAAAGTGATGTTCATATTATAGGAATTGATAATATGAATGATTATTATGATGTAAATATAAAAGAATATCGTTTGAAACAAATTGATACTCTTTTAAAAAAAAGCAAAAACAATTCATCATTTACTTTTGTAAAAGGTAGTGTTGCTAATAGGAAACTTATTGATGATTTGTTTAAAAAGCATAAACCAAGCATTGTAGTTAACCTTGCTGCACAGGCTGGTGTAAGATATTCTATTACAAATCCTGATGCTTATATAGAAAGCAACTTAATTGGTTTCTACAATATATTAGAAGCATGTAGACATAATCCAGTAGAACACTTAGTTTATGCGTCTAGTTCATCAGTGTATGGGTCAAATAAAAAAGTTCCATATAGTACTAGTGATAAAGTCGATAATCCAGTTAGTTTATATGCAGCTACTAAGAAATCAAATGAATTAATGGCTCATGCGTATAGTAAACTTTATAATATTCCTTCTACAGGATTAAGATTTTTTACTGTCTATGGACCAGCAGGTAGACCAGATATGGCATATTTTGGATTTACAAATAAGTTAAGATCAGGGGAAACAATTCAAATCTTTAATTATGGAAACTGTAAAAGAGATTTCACATATATAGATGATATTGTTGAAGGCGTTATCAGAGTAATGAAGAAAGCTCCAGAAAAGAAAAAAGGTGAAGATGGATTACCAATTCCACCATACAAAGTTTATAACATAGGAAACAATCAACCAGAGAATCTATTAGACTTCGTGACAATCTTGCAAGAAGAACTTATCGAAGCAAAAGTCCTTCCAAAAGATTATGATTTTGAAGCACATAAAGAATTAGTACCAATGCAACCTGGAGATGTACCTATTACATATGCTGATACAACTCCATTAGAAAATGATTTTGGATTTAAGCCTAGTACATCATTAAGAGATGGATTGAAAGCATTTGCTAAATGGTACAGAGAATTTTATATGGAGGAAGAATAAAATGAAAATTGCTGTTGCAGGAACGGGATATGTAGGATTAAGCATCGCTACATTATTATCGCAACATCATACAGTTACAGCTGTAGATATTATTGAAGAAAAAGTGAATATGATTAATGATAGAAAGTCTCCAATTCAAGATAATGAAATTGAGACTTTTTTAAATACAAAAGAGTTAGATTTAACAGCCACACTAGATGCTAGAGAAGCATATAGTGATGCTGAATTTGTAGTAATTGCTGCACCAACAAACTATGATTCAAAGAAGAATTTTTTTGATACAAGTGCTGTTGAAAATGTCATTGAAACAGTTATGGAATGTAATGATAAATGTATTATGGTTATTAAATCTACTATTCCAGTAGGATATACAGCGTCAGTAAGAAAAAAGTATAATACTGATAGAATTATATTCTCACCAGAATTTTTGAGAGAATCAAAAGCATTATATGATAACTTATATCCATCAAGAATTATAGTGGGAACAGACTTGAATAATGAATATCTCGTAGAAAGAGCAAAAACTTTTGCATCGTTATTGCAAGAAGGAGCAATTAAAGAAAACATCGATACGTTGTTTATGGGATTTACTGAAGCAGAAGCAGTTAAATTGTTTGCTAATACATATCTAGCTTTGCGTGTATCTTACTTTAATGAACTTGATACATATGCTGAAATGAAAGGATTAGATACACAACAGATTATCAATGGAGTGTGCCTTGATCCAAGGATTGGAAGTCATTACAATAATCCTTCATTTGGATATGGTGGATATTGTTTACCAAAAGACACAAAACAATTATTAGCTAATTATAATGATGTACCTCAAAATTTGATTGAAGCTATTGTTGAATCAAATAGAACAAGGAAAGATTATATTGCGGATACAGTCTTAGAATTGGCTGGAGGTTATAAGGCAAACGATTGTTATAATTCTAAAAAGGAAAAAGATATTATTATTGGTGTTTATAGATTAACAATGAAATCAAATAGTGATAACTTTAGACAATCATCAATACAAGGTATTATGAAAAGAGTTAAAGCCAAAGG
>SAAR01000495.1 GCA_009916335.1 Erysipelotrichia bacterium
GTGTATTCCTGCAGTTCCGCCGGGATATCTTTTGAGTCCGGGGCGGCGAGAACCAGTTTGGCCGCGCCATTCTTTACGATCGGAATCTTTTTCGATTTCAGACCTTCAGCCAGTTTCTTATATGCGTAATTCCGGTTTGAATAAGCCGGGGGGAGGGGGGCGATTTGCAATGCGGATGGGCGTTTCCAATCTTTTCCGCCATCGGCCATGTGGACCTGCTGGGGCATGGGGATTAAGGGCAGGGTCTGGTTTCCCTTTTCCCAGTCCTGGCGGACAAAGTCGGATGTCAGGTAAAAGTCATGCAGGCGCGGCCGGTCGATATATCCTTTGAATACATGATCGAAACTGCCTTTGCTGTTGATGTGATAACTGCCGATTACCGCGATATGGGCGGATTGGGCGGGGAATTTTTTCTCGGCGTCCCTGCTCATGACGAGTTTTCCGTTGACATAAAAGTCGATGATCCCTTCTTTGTTCTGGGTGACCGCCAGTTGGTACCATTTCCCCGGCGTGAATTGATATGGGACCATGAAGTCGGAACGGTTTTTGCCGTTGTGATAGGCCAGTCGGATAATCTGTCCGTTATAGATGGCCAACTGGAAATTCTGCCAGCGGTTGGAGCCCAGCAGAACCGATTTTCCGGCACCTGTTGGTCCAACAATTGCTACCATTTGCCCACTTTTTACTTCCACATTAAAATCATTCATCAAATTTTTATCATAGTATCCAAATTGAACATGCTCAAAACTAACATTTCCTTTTACATCTTCTAATCTTTTCGCATCTTCTTTTTCTTTTACTTCTTCACTTTCATTTAATATTTCAATCACTCTACCTAATGCCGCAAAGGCTGATTGTATTTGTGAAGATAGCGAGGAAACCTGTGATAATGGATCATTCACTTGCCAAATATAACGAATAAATGCCTGTAATTCCCCAATTGCAAATTGCCCACTGATGACTTGTAAAATACCAATGACAGCAATCGCACCAATAATCAAATAAGTAACTAATCCATTCAATGGACCAATGGCACTAGATACAAATTGTGCTTTAAAAGCATTACTTCGTAAATTTTCATTGATACTTTTAAATTCATTAATGGATTTTGCTTGATGATTAAACAATAGTATTTCATTATACCCTGTATACATTTCTGTAATCGCACCATTTAATTCCCCTAATGCATCTTGTTGCTTGCGAAACAATTTTTGTGAATATTTTACTATGGTTTTCGTAATTAACAACATTGCTGGAATCATTAAACAAGCAATGAAAGTCATTTGTATATTGAGAGTAAACATCATATAAATAGCCATAATAATCATTAATACACCACTAACAAGTTGTGTGAAAACTTGTTGTAATGCATTGGAAATGGCATCAATATCATTTGTAATTCTACTTAATACATCACCAAAATGATGATTATCAAAATAAGAAACAGGTAATCGACGAATTTTTGCTTGAATCGCATTTCGTAAATCAGCCATTGCATTTTGAATGGCATTTGTCAAATAAGTAATACAAATCATTTGTGCTATCGTCTTTACTAAATAAATACCTAATAAGATACAACCTAATTTTAATATGACTTCATAGCTAATCACAATATTACTAGTATCTGTTGCATTCATCACATCTTCAGCCAATTGTGTTGTTACTAATCCTTCATATGTTGGTGCTAAACTGATTGCTAACGTATAAATAAAAATCATCACAATCGCAATCCACAAACTCCATTTATATGGTGATACAAATGGCATTAGACCTTTTACATTCTTCTTGAATTTTGTCATTTTACTCATACGCTAACTCCTTTTCACTTAATTGTGAAGTGGCGATTTCATAATAAATCTGACAGTTTTTCAACAACTCTTTATGTGTTCCTTTTCCAACAACATTTCCTTCATTTAAAACAATGATTTGATCCGCATCTATAATACTTGAAATACGTTGTGCTACAACCATCATAATCGCATCTTTCATGACTGGTTTAAGCTGTTCTCTTAAAATTGCATCGGTTTTAAAATCAAGGGCAGAAAAGGAATCATCAAAGATATATATTTCAGCTTTTCTAACCAACGCTCTTGCAATGGATAAACGCTGTTTTTGTCCACCTGATACATTTGTTGCCCCTTCGACAATTTCTTCATTAAAGCCATGTTCTTTCGCCATTATAAAATCATATGCTTGTGCTGTTTTTGCAGCTTCTTCAATTTCTGCTTGCGTCGCATCCATTTTACCAAAACGAATATTATCCGCAATACTGCCAGTAAATAAGTTTGCTTTTTGTGGAATAATACCTAGTTTATTTCTTAATTCATAAAGATCATAATCACGAATATCTTTACCATTAATTTTAATGGATCCACAACTTACAT
>SAAR01000496.1 GCA_009916335.1 Erysipelotrichia bacterium
CTTTAAGTTCATTAAACAAAGAGTTATTATTAATAAATGAATTTGCAACGGAGATCCAGTTGTCTTTAGCGTCTGAACTTGCTGCATCTCCACTAGTTAATATCTTTTTTATTGTTCCTACAACAAATTTAGCTATTCCATCACCATCAAATTTTTTCTCATTCCATAGGTTAATCGCACGTCTTAAAAAAGGGACTTGAGTTGCTGAACGAGCGTCAAATAAAATTGAAAGAATATCGGCATTAAACAAATATTCTTTTTTTACGGGTAGTTTTACACCGTTATCTTTATTTGTTGCAATCTCATATATCATCTTATCACTTGCATCTACTCCGAACATTTCTTCTCCAGTATACTCTCCGTTAAAATCAATAACATAAAATTGAGAAGCATTTATAATAGATTGATTGTATTTAGTTCTGAAAAGTTGCAGATATAGTTTGTGCAATGTATTTGACTTTCCGCTTCCTGTATTCCCGAATACTCCTATATGTGAAGCGAAAAGTTTGTTAATCGGAATTTTGATTGGTTGTCCTTCAAGTATCGATTTTCCAATATAAATTGCCACCTCATCGTTCTCAACACCATAAATAATATCGAGTTCTAATTTAGTAGTTAAAGTAATTTCATTCCCAATCATCGGTACAAATTGGCTCGTTACTTGAAATTTTCCTTCCTCAATAACACCCTTTGTTTTTAATGTAATGATTCGATTAATAGAATCTTTATGAAAACGATTATCAAACTCCTTGCTACGAACTGTATTTTGTTGATCAACAATCTTTTCGCTTGAAACGGTTGTAATTATTTTTATGTCGTTCTGATTAACAGTTAGAAATGCACCCACTTTAGGACCAGTTAAAAGTTCACCATACCATATGTATTGGGCATCATTAGACATATGGTACATCCCAACTTCAGATACATCACCATCGACGCCAACTATTACACCTAGTTTCTTACTTGGATTTGTCATCTTTCAAGTCCTCCAGGGTAGCACCAGATAAAATGTTATTAAAGTTATCCAGAGTTAAGCTATACCATTCTTCATTTTTATCATTTGTATTCTTTGTTAGATTCTTATTTTCAAAATTGCTTGGTGTTAAGATTTTTAGATTTGCGGGCAAAGACCTAACCCCTAAATTATCCATGTAAATTTGTCTATCTGAGTCTGAATACGCAAAAACATACATCATTAACTCAGGATTTTTTAAAGCTCTTAAAATCATTTTACCAATATGCTTATCTTGAAAAGAAAATCCTATAATAAATAAAACCGATTGTGGTTTATCCAATTCAAGTTGGAACACTCTCAGCATTTCGTGGAAATAATTATTTAAAAATGTATCTTGAGCCTCCAGACCCGTCGGTTTTACAATCATTGGGTTTTTAGTGACGTGATTACATATATAAATTTTTTCCTGTTCTTCTTGCCAATTAACGGACCCATGAGGCTTTATTAATGATATTGATGGAATTTCACTAATGTAGTTGTCATTTAACCCTTTATAAGACACCACTTGATTGTAGTTAGAGCTATCCAACTCTCGTGTAAAATACCCCTTTGCTCCATCGTTAAAAATAAACCTGCTATTTAATAGTAATCTATCTACAGCCTTTTCAAGAAATAAATCATAATTTGTCGTGAAAATATTTGCAGATTTTGGGGCTTGTCTAGAATTTGAAAGATTAAGAACATCAATTATTACTTTAATAAATTCATAATAGTCTTCTAAATTTCCTGCGATTTTATAATCTTCATCAAACTCGTACGTTTCATCTAATAATTTTATACTTACCTCTTTAATTTTCTCAGTAAGAAAATCATTAGCAGTCTTCCCCCTAGATACATCATCCTTAAAATCCCTCATTAACCCAATTGATTTTGCTGATGCTCCCGAGCCAATCAAAAAATTAAGTTGCTTTGTTATTGCAAGTTGCCGTAATCGTTTGATTAACTCTCTATCTTTTTTCATTTCATCAGTTTCCATTCTCAGAACTCTCCTCTCCAATCAGTTTTAAACTAATCATTTTTTAATTTTTTCAATTTTACTTTGCAAATACTCTAAAAGTCTTATAATGTTCAACAATTTAAATATATAATGTGTATTCCAAGATCACAATCTAAGATGAATTAACTATAGTAATCTTGTCAACTCACCACATTTTTGCCAACAATCTTATCAACTCACCAACCCCATATTCAATTTCGAAAATCTACTGAGTAATCCACCACTCTTGGATATCTTCCCACAAAGCAAAAATCTGTGATTATCCTTCCGGCTTAGAACCAGACCTCAAACCACGGAAAGCCTTTATTTACTTATCTTATTACGCCTTTACTTCTCTACCTTTGACATCAATACTACCGTCTCAACGTGGCT
>SAAR01000497.1 GCA_009916335.1 Erysipelotrichia bacterium
CATCAGCACCATGAGCCGATTATTACTGCTATAGAATATGAAAAAGCACAAGAAATTCGTACAAATCGTAATAAAGGGAAAATTGGTGGTGCATTTTCGCCGGGAGTTCATGTCAGAGTGAGCCAACGATTTACGTTTAGTTGTATGCTGGAATGCGGTTTTTGCGGAAAGGTGCTTGCTAGGCGTGTTTGGCACAGTGCTACTACGCATAAAAAAATTATATGGCATTGTGTTTCGGCAACTAAAAATGGAAAGAAGTTTTGTCCGCATAGTAAAGGAATTGGAGAAGAATGTATTGAAAATGCATTTGTTCAAAGTTTTCAAATGACAATTCAACGAAATAAAGGGACAGTTGACGAACTACTGGGACGTTTAAAAGAAAGTATAGAAAAAAATTCTCAGGTTGATAGGACCGGAGAACTACAAAGAAAAATCAATCGGTTAAATAGCAAAATTAATAAGTTATTAGATTTAAGACTTGATGGTGGAATCGAGAAAGAAACTTATGAAGACAAATACAGGTCACTTTATCATGAATTAGAAAAATTGAAAGCTGAAAATGAAAAAGTTGATTTGCAATCGAGTCGTCAAAAAGATGTGCAAAAACGACTAGATATATTTCAAAAAGTATTAGAATCAAATGTTAGTATGCAAAAATTTGATCCGGATGTATTTAATAGTATTGTAGAAAAAGTGGTGGTTGGGGGATTTGATGAAGAGGGTGATCCAGATCCTGATCCTGATAAGTTAACTTTTATTTACAGAACGAATGTAACTGATGAACGAAGTGCTGATGATTTTAAACCACCACGCAGACCAAGGAGGAAAACGAATAATAATTTAAATGAAGAAAATGGTTCTATAATATCAACGTCTAAAACGGACTATGTAGAAATGAAACCACTTGCTGCTTCTAAAGAGTGTCTACCAAGTTCGTCCGAGCTAGAAGAAAACGCTTCTATTGAGGATGACCGCCACACGTTGAGTGCGTAAGTTTGTTGACTAAAGCACACAAGTAAAAGTGTGTGAAAGCTTAGTAAATATGAGACTTTTGAAGAGTTGATACCGCCCAAATTTTGAGTGGAAACATAGCCTGGAAACCGCATGAAATCTAGGCTGTTTTGAAGGTCGTGTAGATAAGACTATTAAAGTAGGTTGTATAGATAAAAATATTGATGCACCTTTTAGAGGATATTAGGTGGAAAAAAGTACTTATCATAGAGAGAGAAACGGAAAGTTTAGTAGGCCATTCGTTGGAGTCCTACTAAATATAGTTCTAAAAAAGCATCAATAAGGAATAGTAGAATTCAATCAATTTTGATTCCTAATAGCTCTTGATACTATAAAGAAAATGAGTGATATATAGTAGTACCATATAAGGAGGTGCTACTATGGCTTTATTAAGAACCTATGATAGTAATGGGAAAATTCAATTTGTGATCATAAAGCCAGATATGTTCTATTTTCAATGTAAACATTCTGATTATATTTTTTCAATAGGCAGTATTTGTAGGTTTTGTGACGAGGACTGCAAAATAGATGCTCTTGAATGGTATGAAGACTGTTTGCATGAGAAATGTGAATGTGGAGAACATTATGGGGACATGCCGGCTGTGACATTAGAGGTGGTAAGAAATATTCTAGCTGAAAAAAGTCATCGCGGTTTTACATTAGAAGTTAAGCGGTTGGTTGCCAAATTTGGTGGGGATAGACTGTCTGACATTAATCCTAGTAACTATGAAGCTATTATCGATGAGGTTGAGATGATTGGTAAGGAGTAGGGACGCAATCCTTTAATCAGAGAGAGTATAGCTGTATAAAATAGCCTACTTAACATTACTGAAATAAGAATAGGTTAGGACTATTCTCTCAAATAATATGACTGTGATATGTACTTAATTTATAAAGGTGTTAACAATTCGGGATTTATTTATTTTGAAAAAACAATGCCTTTGTGCTATAATGAGATAGCATCGGAGGTGATTAAATGCATGGAGGAGTGCGCAAGGGTGCAGGACGTAAAGTTGTTGAAAATAAAAAAAAGGCAATAACTATTTATTTAGATGAAAATGACATTAAAATGATTGAAACAGCTCCGTTACCTGCTAGTGTAGCTTTTTCTCAAAAATGCAGAGATTTAATAGATTTAGGGCTTTGTCATCTTAAAGAAGAATCAAAAGTAGCTGATAATGAGGTAAAATATATTGACTTATTTTGTGGAATCGGCGGGATTCGTATAGGATTTGAGCAAGCTTTGAATGAAATGGGGTTAAAAGGGAAATGTGTATTTTCTAGCGATATTAAACCTGCTGCAATTGAAGCGTACAAGAGATATTTTGGTGAAAATGCAAAATGTGATATTACAAAAATAAATCCAGCAAGAT
>SAAR01000080.1 GCA_009916335.1 Erysipelotrichia bacterium
GTACCTGTAGTTAACAGTGTTGGCTCTGGCTTATGCCCATCATGAGTGGTTAGTCGCTTGAAAGCTTGTACCTGATGAAGATGTGGAAGGAAGGTTGGTTGGATATCCAATGGGATGACTTCATTCTCGTCAGCTTTAACAAAAGGTGTTTTCAATGACACATAAGGGCCTTTGAAAAGTCCATTCTTAGAGTCTTCTATAAAACGATAGAAGGCATCGCCCACCTTTGCTTCCTTGAAGCGAAAAGTAGCTTTGATATATTCCAGTACGGCCTGGCGTACCTCGTATGCTTGATGTAGTGGTAACATACTTTTAAATATTTAAAGTAGGCATTGATTGATAATTCATGACTAATCGAAAACATTTCTGCATTGTAGTTAAACCAATTCCCTTATATTCAATTAAGGCTATCATCGATTTTATATTATCTACGTTTATTGCAGTTTCGATTGTATCAATTTGCTTTTGAGTTCTGATACCGAGCTGTTTCTTTTTATCCGGAACTGGAATTTGGTTCCATTTTAGTTTAAATGTTTCAAACAAATCGTCGGGAGCTTGTGGGTCATACTGATAAATCTCTATGGGTATATCACATTGAGATAGATAACTAATCATTATTTCAAGCACCTTGTCTTTATCTAACCCTCCATTGAAGGCACCCAGAAGAGGAAATGCGATTGACGTAATTCCTTTTTCCTTATAAGTGTCTACAAATTTTTTTAGCCCAGATTCTATATAATTATATTCGCTAGGCAGTTTCCAATGAGTCTTAGTTGGGAAATTCAGCACCCAAGGGTCTTTATCATCACCTTTATATATCCATAACTTACCTACTGAAATCATTCTTTGATTACAGAGGGATTGATATTGGTCAAACATATTTGGATATCTTAATTTGAACACCAATGCAATGCCTTTCCCCATAACACCCACACAATTTACTGTGTTAACAATTGTTTGTGCTTTAGTGTTAAATATATTACCGTGTATAATATTAATGTTGTTTGTCATATCTATTTGTTTTTATATATCAACCAGCTTCCAATTCTTGGTTCTTTAACTTCAAAATACACCTCAAATGCTGTATCTTTTTTTATATCTAAACTATCTGAAACATAGATATTGTTATCTCTTTGTCGAATTACATCATTCTTGTTGTTGATGGAAGGAATCTTATCAACATATGAAACACGAAACTCAAAGTCGTTAACGTAGTCAGTATGAATTCTTATATTATCATTCAAATCATTAAAATACAGTTCTTTGTTCTTTTGTTCAAAAACAACAGAGTCAACAACAATATTATCAAGCCATGGTGAATCACGAAGCGCTTGCTTGAGAAGTCGAGCTTGATAATTATCGTAACAAACGATACGAACTTTCTTCAATTTTGAGAAATCTAATTCACCATCAACAAGAAATTCTTGTTGACGCTCATTAAAAGTGTCCATACTATTAATGAATATTTCGCGAGCTTTTATTACATTAGGTTCTTCAACAACTTTGAAGTAACTCACTGAATCCTTTTGCATATTACCATTACTATAATAACATTTATCAGGAATTGTCATTAGCAACTCTTCTACATCAAATATGAAGAATACAGGCATTGGACATTTTGGTAATCCTAAATTAAAAGCCTTATGATAGTATCTGTCATCCTTATCTTTTCCCAAGCATTCATTGTAAAACTGTGTGGGAGATTTTGGAGCAAAATAAAATCTTGCAAATCGGTGAGCTTTATTTGTACGGTAAACATTACTACCAGCACTATTGGAAAACTTGCCATCTGCATAATCTCGACTTTGTAACTTCATAGACTTAATAATCTTTACAGCATTACTCATATGTGTAAAGTGATATGCTTTTGGCTGACATGGAAAATGCTTGATAAACTCGATTACGTTTGTTTGTTTAACAAACGGCAAATTAGTTACGTCAACATTGTTATGGAAAGCTTTGTTTTTTACTAGAACTGGCCAGTTCCAGTTATCTTTAAACTTTTCGACAAATGATAACGAAAACTTAATAGTCAAAGATGAAGAAGCTAAATCCCAGTCAATATAATCACTGAATCTTTCGACTATCTCATTTGTGAATGAAAAATCATCACGATGACACACAGTTGACCAATCAAGTTTATCCTTATATCTCTCAAGTGTATCCTGGGTTATAAACAAATGCTTGCTCTTTGATAAAATTTTCCAGTCAATGAAATCAATGAAGTTTTCCATCAAAGGAATAATTGTTTTTCTTCCAGAAATAACCTTCCAGTTAAGTTCTGACGTCGGAGCATTATTTAATATATCATCTGAAATCGGGAAGTAAAGATTGGTAGATAATGCAAACCAATCAACGCTTTGGTAAACAGTTTTGTTTAAGCAGATGGTCTCAATTAGCTTTACATCCCCCCATGCAGATTGATTATCCTGCTTTGATAAAGCCAACCAATTCAAATTTTCATTTAAATGATCAAGTAAGAATTTAGCAGTAGGTACAAATGTGTTAGTAGATGAAACAATAGACCAATCCCAATTATAATATGGATTTACTTCAACTAATTTAAGGGTGGCTTTTACAACTCCATTTTTAATTAGTGCATTGTAATCATAGTCTGCATATGGATTGATTTTAATTATCTGCTCTATATCAACATCATTTCGTTTTGATAGTTCATTGAAAACTATATTTCTTTTAAATGCTTCAATAAGCTCATTAAGTTTCTGTTTATCTTTCTCAGCAAACAATATACTCTTCTGAGATACAAACAACCAATCAATTTTTTCTCTAAAATGACTAACAAACCACCTCTGATTATATAAACTCTCAAAATGAGATAAAGCCTTAAAATTCCACTTATTTCGAGAATCCGATAAAAGAGCTCTTACTTCATCATACCATGCTTTAGGTTTTATTTTAAGCTTTGGATTAAACTTAAAGTTTGCCTCAAGCGATTCAGAGCTTGAAAGGATGTCCCAATCAATGATATCTCGACATTCATCTAAATCTCTTTTAATATTAAAATCAGGATGAAGACAGAAATAATTCATGTCCCACCAATAGGCACGTTTTCTTACTGTATCCTTAATCAATCTTTTGAGTTCATTAAACGAATATTGGGATGTAAGAGCACTCCAGGCTTGATTACATTTATCCGTTCCTGAGATATTAGTTAATGATATAGCTAATGTATCTAAGAAGTTGTAATCAAACTTATTGCCTTTGTTCAGAATTCGAGGGAATAGTATATTCCAATTCCAATAGTTTTTGAAATTATCAATATTAGAATAAACAAATTCTATGGGTAAGTTAGCAGAAAGAAATGCCCAGTCCCATTTGTCAATGAACACTTTGTTACCCAAGTTCTCAATTTTCAGACTATGATTATTGAACATACGTTCAGTTAGTGCAGCCCAATCCCATGAGAAATTGCCCTCATTATATTTTGAAATTATGTAATTTATATCAGCAATACGAGAGAACGAAGTCCATGCGGCATCATCGTCGGCAATCATTAAATCAATGTCTTTCGTTGCCTGTAGGAGTTCTATATTTGGACTGTGTTCGAATAATATTGACCAATTAATTTTGTAGCCTAACTTCGAAAAAACATTAATATCATTAATGATTCTTTCGTTAGCGGATAGTATATTCCAATCCCAATTGTAATCAGGATTTTCAACAATAATCGATATATCTATAATTTGTTGTGAGACATGTTTATATCCCTCATCGGTAACTATGCACGACGAATATTCATTAAAAAAGTCCTTTTCCCATTCAATAAATGGATTACATTCAAATCCAACCATATATTGAGTTGTTCCCCAAGATATAAGTCTAGTCTTAAGCAACAAATCAATAATATCCTTACTCCACAGATAATGTTTATCGTTTAGTATAGCTGAGGATAATGTTTCTCCATCTCCACAGGCTGCAATAATTGCGTTTTCAAAATCTTTGTTTGAAAGAAAAGTGACACTCCATTTATAATCAGTAAATACACGATCGAACAAATCAGTGAATAGGAGATATTTACCTAGAACCTGAATATTGTCGCAAATAAATTGTAGACTAAATTCTCGTTCTATTTTTATCCAATCCCATTGTTTTTCTGGGTTTTGAAGAATTGATTGATAAATACCTTCCGTATCGTTGGTGAATTTGGATAAATCAACACCAACAACATCAATATTGTCCAATACAAACTTTTCAGAGAGTCTATTCCCCAATACATTCCAGTCCCAATCGTCTGTAGTTTTCTTCTTCTGAAGTATTAAGTTTTCTATTACAGAATCTTTCCTAAATGGGTCTGACGATATAGTTTCTATATCCCAAGGATAAAGTAAGAAGTTGTCAACTAAAAAATCATCATCAACTCTCCCTGAAAAAATAGTCCAATCTATCTTTTCTTTAAAATCATCAATATTATGACATATTACGTTTACATCACAGTTTCTTGTGATATTACGCCAGCAGGTCTGATTTGCTTGTTTTGTGATGATTTCAAGTAATTTACAATCATTCCATACTGTTCTTGAATCCTTGGTTAATTCTTCATAATCAACTAGTTCAAAATATGGTTCTAATGTCTCATAACTAAAAACAGAAGTCTTGTCATCCCATAATTTTTGAAATAAGCATTTTAGAACAATATTCTCACGTCTTATTTCATTATAAGAATTACATATTAATTCTGTTGCTTTCTCTGATACAGAATCTCCATTAGTGATAACCAGTATATATTCACCATTTTCTTTATATAGCCTTACAAACACATTCTTTGTTTCAATATCGAAATAATCTTGTATTGATGCAGAATATATATGTTCTATCTTTTTAGATTGAAGCTCTAATCTTTTGGTTAATTGTGACGTATGGGAATATATGATTTCTTCCATAAAATCGTCTTCTGGCCAAATCTGAGAAATAGCATTGGGTACTGTATAGATACCCATATCACTATAGAACGGAAACATTAACAAAGCTGTTGGCGTATCAGATTTAAGCATTGAGTGCTCATAAATTGCTTGAGTACCCTTAAAGAAATGATAATGTTTCTGTTCCTTTATTGAGATACTTCCTAAGTTTGTGAGAATAACATCATTATTATTAATTATAATCAAATGCTCGTCTTCGATCTTTCTTAGAATATCTTCAAACATACGGACTTCAGCAACATCATAGTACAGACCTTGACTATTATCTGTTACCATGCAAAATCCTAACAAGATTCCTAAACTACGCTTATCATAAATTCCATCGTTTGTTTCAAGAATAGAACAGATTACATAATATAGGTCATCAAGTGATTCCTCCGTAAAATAGGCGATATCACATGTATATCTCTTTAATCCCCATTTTGTGTAGGATGAATATATATATTCTGTGTCCTTTATTTTATCTGTAAATGTGTTCATATTTCATTCTGTTTAAGAACCTTATTATTAGTATTTGATTCTATTGTAGAAAATAATCTGTTGTAAATATCGAGGCTAGAGAATAATTCTTTATTACCAACAATTACAAGTAGACGTTTCGCTCGGGATAATGCAACATTCAATCGATTGGGTGATTGTGCAAAACCCAACGAATTTTGAGTCGCATATCCATAATCATGGTATCTTTTCCAGTCTGCTTTCTGGTTTTTACTACTCTGAATAAGATTGCTTCTCACCATAGAAACGATAACAATGTTCCTTTCCATTCCTTGGAACCGGTCAACTGTACTCACGCGAGTAGATAAGTTTGGATGTTTATAACTAATAGCCTTCAGTTGTTTAATCTGTTTGCCATAGAAACTGATAATTCCAATTTGCTTATCTTCTTCTTTTGAAAATTTACTCAAATATCTATTAAATGAAGAAGATGCTTCGAATCGGCTTAACAATTTATCAATCGTTTCTATTTCGCCATAATTGACGCGAGACGTGCCATCCATCATCTCTGGAGAAGTAGTATCAATGAAGAGAACATGCGTATTATGATCGATGAGTCCAGGTATGTCTATTCCATGATATCTTGATGTTGGTTTTGTAACATCTTTATCATTAACACCCAGATCATTGGGATATACTAATCCACATCTCAAGCCGCCATCTTCTCTATAAAACTGTTCTATTACGTCATTTATGTCAGGGTGCATTCTATATTGCAAGTTAAATGTACCTTTTAGGGATGAATCAATATGTTCATACAATCTTTGGAAGTGTGAGATTTCCATCTCGTTGAAATGCTCTTCCACATATTGTCTGAGTTTCTTTATTTCTTCTTTGTCTGTATCTGTAATGGCTGCTTTAAGAGCATATTCTAATGTGTTTTCAAATTCCTCTTTATCAAGCATTGGAGGCAATTGTCTATGGTCTCCAATTACAATAGCTCTTTCTCCATACACAAATGGCAATACAAGTTCTGCTGGCGTTGCCTTAGAAGATTCGTCTTGTATTACTGTTGTAAATTCTATCTTTGCTTTGCTTTTATTCCTTTGTTTAAACACATCACAGTAGTTATGAAAGAACTGAGTAAAGCCATTAAATTCTTTATTGCCAGCTCTTTTGTCTCCGATAGAGCTGCATGTTGCTCCAACTATATTGGCGTTTTCAATATATCTTTGATAAGTAATCTCACGAAGAACTTTACTAGGATTATCTAGATAGTTTTGCCATTTAGAAACAATATGTTTGTCATCATCTTCAATTCCATAGAATGCACGGCGGCTAATATTACCAAGCCAATTCTTCAAGATTAACGATTTTTCAAAAGACGAATCGACATCTTCTTCGTCATCTGTACTTGTGAAACAGCTATCACCTTCTTCCACCCAACGTTTCATCAGTTCTATTGAGAATTGGAGTCCCTCAGATTCCAGTTTTTCTTCTCCACCAAAGCGAACTGGTTTTACCAAGTTTGTCTTGGTATTGACAATTCTTGCAATCGCATTGTCAACGGCAAGATTTGTTTCAGATGTAAGCAGAATTCTTTCACGTTTATTGCCTTGCTGTAATCCTTTCCTAATCAGCTGCCATATCAATTCTGCAATGGCTGTTGATTTTCCAGTACCAGGAGGGCCTTGAATTATTGCCATATCTTCAGCATACATTGCTTTGAGAATAGCTTGCTTCTGTGGTTCGTTTATATTCTCATTGAGCAGATGTCTGCAGAAATCTTTGTACACAAATCCATCTTGCTTGAGAATATCTTCTATATCATTTGTTTTTCTTGCTTGTGATGAATCAAATATAAAGTTTTGCAATCTAGGATTAACTAATTCTTGACCAGAAGTTGCCATTGTAAAAGTGCTTTTGAGTCGAGATATCTTCTCTAGATCTCCAGTGAGAATCGGAATAATCGTAGTTATAGCTTTTGAATTAAAAGCTTCTATAATTGCTTCTTTCTTTTCATCTTCTGCATCAATATCGAATACAAGATTAGGGTAATTAGCCTTTAATAGTTTGCCGAATGGAATATCTTTCTCATTTAATGTAAATCCAAAATCAGCGCGTTTCATGTCTTCAATACTGTCCTTCAGATCTTCAAGTCTTGAGTCAGAATTATACTTTATATTTAGTCGTATTTTTCCATCAACCTTATTTGCGAAAGTAATGTCAACTCCTGAATATATTAGTTCCTTTAAATCACTTTCAAGGTTTATGCTCAAATTTGTGTAAAGCTCTGATTCTATATAAGGTAACTTTATTTTGATTTGATGATTTATGCTATCATTCTCAACAAATATATCCTCATACTTATCCTCTAATGCTGTTTTTAGCTCTTCAAACCCAGCTAACTGAGTATATACCTTACATTTATATCTGTGTTCATCATGAACATTCACTTTAATAAAAGGAACAGCATCTTCTATCTCCGTAATTAATTGAGAAACATCTTGATTTCTCCAGTTAAAGTCTATACCTATGGCTCCAGTTTCTCCATTATATCTATAGTCACTTCCTTTGGAAGCTACGAAAGTCCCAACTTCTCGAAGTTTAGATTTTACAAGTTGATGTTTGGATACAGTATACACAAATAACACGTCAATGTTAATATCATCTTTGTTGCAATACATAGTTGCATAATCAAGAAAAGCATCAATGTTATCATTAACTTCCTCTATATATCCTTCAAAGACTGGATCTTTTTTAGTAAATGAACGACAAAACTCAAATGTATCTGTATTTGGGAAATAACAATCGAAGCTATCCTTTAGTTCTTCATTTGCAGCTGGATTATTAATCTTGAATATAATAGTATAATATTTACAAGTTAATACTATGTCAGAATGTTGCTGCATTATTTCCCAAGGAATATACTGATTGCGATATTCTAATAATTCAATTATTGTAGACTCTGTTTGCTTCTTCTTTTTCTTTTCGTAGGTAACATAGTGCTCACCGAAAAGATACTTCATATATTCTTCTCGTGAAACAGAAATCTTCGAAATAAAGGCAGCAGAATCTTCTATATGACCTTCTATCAGTTTGCCATTTTTTATAATACTATCCAATTGTGTTAATTCATCAATAGATAATTGGTCAGTTCTTCCCATACCATTAGCATAATTAATGGTAACATCTATTGATGGAGTTGTATCTAATTCTATATATTTTTCAGATAATCCTTTTCGAATATCACTCAATTCATTCTCAGAAAGACTATCCCATTTTGATTCATCTACCCAAATGGAACCAGAATTAATATCGTAGTCTTCTACTCCTAGTTGTCCTTTTATTATCTGATCAACTTGTTGCTCGCTACTTGTTTCGTCAACCGTTACATAGAGTTTGTCATTCTCAATTTCAATACTTTCTGGTAAAATCGAAACAGGGGTACAACTTTGTTTGATAATCTTTTCTTGAATATCCACAAAACGTTGCCAAATATCTCGAATCGTATTTACATCCGACTCTAGGTTATTATTGCTTCTTTCCTTTAAAGTAGGTTTATTAAGAAGATTATGCTTATTAAGTTGTTCTTCTCTTTCTCTTTTACGTTCCTCCTTCGTTTTTTTTATAGGACGAGTTAATGCATCAAGCGCACTTAAATCTATGCTACCAAGCAGCCTAGGCCTCATATCTATTTTAGGTGCTTTAATTCTAAGAAGATTCTCTTGTGGGTTAGGTGAATCAGATCCCTCATTATCAACATATGGGGATACTGGTATATTCCCAGATGGTGCAGAAAGACGTTCTTTTATAACTCTTCTACCATCTATTGCTTCTTTACATTTTTCTTTGACATCAGTTAGTGTCCAAAATGCTAACTTATCTATTTTTGATTGATCCTTAGGCACAAATATCATTCTTGTTGGCAAAAGAATCATTGTGTCATCTCTCAGTTTACTCCACCCATGAGAGTCTAAATTCTCGCGGTTGGTATCTGGATCAACCGTAAAAAAGTCCTCCTTCCAATAAATAGAAAAGAGTCTTTTACCAGCACCATAATAGTTTATTATAGCGTCATATTGTTCGTCAGAAAGCCTTGCGTTTGGACTTATGTCGTCTAAACTCATGCCTTTGTTTTGTAAAAGCTCAGCAATGGTTTGTACACCAATATTAAGCTCTTCAGTTACTTTAGATAATCTAATTGACATTCTTCTCGTTTTTTGAGTTTAGATATTCTTTTGGATTACAAACCTTGTATCCATTGTTTTTGAATGTTATATCACTTTGACTATTGAATGGGTAAAAAACTATTTTCTCCGCTTCAATGCCGAGTTCTGCTTCTGATATCACATTGCCTTCGCTGTCCTGTAAAGAGAATCCACCTTCTTTACTAAAAGGAATGTTATTATCAATAAGATAACGAATTATACTATGGACTCTTTCATCGTAGTAATCAAATATTTTATCATCGAGCGTCTTATCATTAATTGCTATACAATTTGATAAAAAATAACTCTTGCATTCTGCTCGATAAACTTTCAAAAATGCCTCAGGAAGCATCACGTTAGACAATCCCAATAACCCTCTGAACATGTTAGCAACTTTCATTACGTCAAAACCTGCATGACCGCAACCAATAGCAGTGACAAGGAATTGATATTTACAGTTTTCACGAACGAATTTCTCAAATCGAATAACAGCATTAGAGAGTTCTTCTATTGAAAAGCCTTTAGTTGGAAGAGCATAACATCTACCTGTGAGACCATCAACAGCACCCACTTTTGCACCAAAGCATTTAGCGGCAAGTCCAGCTGCTCCATGCTTTTGGCTACCATTTGTATCTGTACCGAATACAAAGATTTGGTTATTTCTTAACGTAGTTATCTTTGCAGGAGTATTCCGTTTATACCCAAGCAAGACATCGTTTAAGAGTTTATAATATGAGTCTTCCATATATTCTAGAAGTTTATTACCATTCAAATTTTCTTTCAAGAATTAGTGCATACAGATTCTTGATTAACTGTGTCTTGAAGTCCAGAAAAGGTACAATATCGTTCTTTTCAACCTTATACGATTGGTCTTTCATCCTTATCGATAAGCTAGTAAGACTTTTATGACATTCTATAATTTTTCGCATAAAAAGTTCTTTTTCTTCTTTGGATGAAAAATCAAATATATCCATCTTATTTTTGAGGAAAGACTCTAATTCACTTACTGTAGAAAGCAATGTAGTAGGAATACCATTTTGACATTCGTTGATTATGGGACTAAATGTTTTTTCTAATACAGAATCCAACCTTTGTATAGTATCAACCCTCAGTCTAAAGAGCTGCATTGCTTTCTGATGTTCAATTTCACGTTCATGTCTTTTCTCCTGCTCATTGTTTTTTGCATCTTCATTCATTTGACGATTTCTTTCTATAGATTTTGTTAGATCAATAAAAACAACTATGTTTATTAAAGCCAAAACAGGGGAAAGTGTACTAGCGAAGAATGTTGCAAAATCACTCCAATCAGATTGCCTGTTCGACAAACCAACATGAAATTGATAGAAGTATGTCAACAAAACTCCTATGGAGAGAATTGCAACGATTGTACATACATAATTTTTATTTGTCATATTATTAACTCTATTAGTCGTTCGTATCAAATTTTACAATTTTAAAACTAAAGAATCTAAACAAAACCTAGACTAAATGCTTTGGAACTGAATTATAAAATCCACGTTTTTCTTGCTCTTGTTTCTTTATTCTATCGGCAAATTCCTTTATCTTGTTGCATATCCACATAGAGGCTGTAGTGCCATTTGAATAATCAGCTTCAGCAAACATATCAATACGTCCATCTTCTCTGAGTTGCTCAACTTGATGAAAGGCTCTTTCATTACCTTTAGGGTAGATAGCAAAAGTTGCTCCTCCTTTTCCTTTTACAACCGAGAATGCAGGTACATCACTTGGCCCATCTGCAATATAAATCATATTCTTAAAATCCACACGTCTTTGTTCAAATGTTAATTTACTGTTTACATTTGCATCATTACCTTCTGTAATCCCCTTGTTTATTTCAAAAATGGCACGTGTCTTTGTTGTATTATCAATGGTATATCCAATTTCAGCTATAACAGATTTACCATCTTTATCGGTTGCTTCTATCATCTCACAACCCCAGATTTCTTTTACGTAGTCCATTATCGAAGTCCCTCTAATCACTTGAGCAAATCCCGTACTAACAATATAATGTTCTATTCTTATATTATATTCTTTGCAAACGGGATCATCATTAAGTAAGTTCTGAGTAGTTTTGAAAATATCAGGAATTCCTTTATAAAATTTCTGCTTTTTTCCATAACTTTTCAATTTTTCATTGTTAAGTCCCTTAAATGTACCATCACTAACAGAGCTTAAAAACTTATTCAAATAGATGGTGTCTTGATTCACCTTTACTCCTTGTTCCTTTAAATATTTACTCGGTAATGAATTTACTTCTTTCCAAAAATCAGAAGCATTCACTTTATATTCTTCAAAGATTGGATCTTGCATATAACCATCGACTAATGTCTTATCAAAATCCCATATAATTGCTATAATGTTTTGCATAACTTCAAAATATTAAATCTTTAAATCGTTTTTCAAAATGTGCCCATGCGTGGCGATAGTCTTCTATGCGGTCGCATTTGGTGAATGGAGCATAGTAGGTTACTTGCTCGCCTCGGTAGAGTTCGCTCTTTTCTATGGTGTGGATGTAAGTTTCTCCGGGCTTCATATCTTTGATAGTATTCCATACTGGACGATCCACACCAACTCCCGTTAAGCCTTTTGAACAGGTGAAAACGATGTTACCTCGGGTGTCGTACCAGGTGTCGTTCTCGTTTTGCTGGAGGACGGGGAACTGAATCTCATACATCATGATGAGTTCTTCTAAATTCAAGCCTAAAGCCATGGCACTG
>SAAR01000498.1 GCA_009916335.1 Erysipelotrichia bacterium
TCTTATGAGAGTTACTATCAAGCCATTAGGCGTATGTGGCGTTTTGGTCAAAAAGAAGAGGTAAATGTTAATATCATTTTGGCTGATAATGAGCGAAGTATTTTAGATACTATTCATCGCAAAAAAGAGCAGCACGAAAAAATGAAGCGTGAAATGCTAAAGGCAGTATTGAACGCAAAAAGAAATAATGAATTAAAGATAGATGTTTTTAATAAGTTTACTATTCCAAATTTTATTTATTCAAAGGGGATTTAATGAAAGAATTTATTGATGTAAAAAATGGTATTGCAGTATATAATACTGATTGTGTTGAACTAGCTAAGTCACTTCCAGATAATTCTATTGACTTCTCAATTTACAGTCCTCCTTTTAGTTCGCTTTTCGTTTATTCTGACAATGTAAGGGACATGGGAAACTCACTTAATCATGATGATTTTATGGCGCAATATGAATTTTTAATTAAGGAAATGGCAAGAATTACAAGATCTGGACGATTAACTGCTATTCACTGTATAGATTTACCATTATTTAAAGGTAAAGACGGATTAAGTGGATTGAGAGATTGGCAAGGTGAAATAATCCGCATTCACGAAAAATACGGCTTTAATTTTCATTCGAGGGTTACAATATGGAAAGACCCAGTCATTGAAATGCAGCGAACTAAAGCACAAGGACTACTTTATAAAACGCTATGCTCTGATGCAACTAAAACCCGCCAAGGAATGGCTGATTATATTATCGTGCTTCGTAAAACTATTGAAGATGAAACTTATGTAAAAATAGAATCTGAAAAAGAGAAGTTTTATGATTATGCTGGTTGTAGCACGATAGATGAACCATACATGGTTAAGAATCAAGAAGAGTATGATTATAGATACTCTATCAACGTATGGCAAAGATACGCTTCTCCTGTATGGTTTGACATTAGACAAACAAATACACTCAATACAAAACAGGCTAAAGAAGATAAAGACGGTAAACATATCTGCCCACTACAATTAGATGTTATTGAGCGATGTATTGCGCTTTGGACTAATCCAAATGAATTAGTTTTTAGTCCATTTACTGGCATAGGTAGTGAGGGATATCAAGCTATCAAACAAGGGCGTAAATTTGTAGGAAGTGAATTAAAAGAGGCTTATTTTAATGTAGCTGTAAACAATCTAAAGGACGCAGTTGCTGAAAAAAAATCATTGTTTGATGAAAAATAAAATAATCCACTACGAAGTAATATTAAATCAGCTAATCGGTATTTTAATTGGTTGGCTGATTGTTTACGCTTTGTTTCCACTCTTCGACCACCTGCCCCAGTCGCAAGTTGCCAGTATCAGTACGGGCTTATTTTTTGTATCGTCTTATTTGCGTAGTTATGTGATAAGACGATTATTTGAAAGGATTAAAAAATGATGTCTGAAAAAGAATGGAGAATAGAAAATAAAGAACAAATTGAAAAGGAAGCTAAAAAAGAGCGTGAAAAACAATTTCAAAAAGAACAAGAACAAAAGCTAGAATTTGAAGCCTTTGAAAGATGGCAAAAACGCAATCAAAAACGATGGAGAAATGTAAAAAAAGGATGATTAAAATGATGTGGATTTTACACATAGTAGCACTTCTATTGTTTCCGTTAGCGTTGTTTGTTACTATTCCGTTGCATATTATTATTGCCAACCAAAAGAAGTAAACCCCTCTAATTAAAGAGGGGATATGAAACATTATAGCATTATTTACAACTATCGAACGCTTTTTCTAAAGCCTCGTAATCTCCATCTAGTAGTATAGCCTTTTCGCTTACACACTGACTATATTTAAAATCGTCCGCGTATTTTGCAGAGCATGAATAAGTCGGTGCTTTACGTTCCGGCTTTGGAACTTTGCATGGCGTACTTATGTATTGTACAGATTGAGCGCAACCGCTAAAACCCGCTAGCACGAAGAACATTAATAGCGTTTTGGCAATTTGTTTGATTTGTGTCATAAATGTATTCCTTAATAGGGACTAGCTTCTCTTTAGTGCGATACTCGATTACTTTTACCTCTCTATCTACGTACTCAATCTTAGTCTTTTGATTATCCTCAGCCTGCGCAATAGCTTGATTGTACTTTTCAATATTGCCGTTTAGGATAGCGTTATCTTCTTTAAGACTTGCCAATTCAAAACGCATAAAGAACACATACACACATAGCGATAATAAAAGAGTTGCTAGGGCTAAGGCTATGTACTTCCAAAGCGTGCCTGTAAACATTTTAAGCCTCCATTAGAAGCCATTTAGCCTCGTCTTTTCGTCTATTGTCTAAGCCTTTTAAAACTTTACCGCCTGCTTTGTTCCATCGTTTAATTTCCACCGCCGCTAAGTCCCACTGCTCAGCATTT
>SAAR01000499.1 GCA_009916335.1 Erysipelotrichia bacterium
TGTTTTTATCGGAATTAAATATTTAATTGGAATGATATTAGGGAATGGTGAAGTCCAAAGAGACTCAAGAAACACAACTATTACTATTGAGATACCTCATAAAAATTTGAGAGACGATGAAGGGTTAGAAGTCTTGGTATATGTTAAAAGCAGTTTGGCTGATATAATAGGTGTTATTGAGCCATTGTTAGGACATTCTCTTCCTATTTCTGAGACTAAATCAGCGACAAGGGTTTCTTTCACAAAACCAAATGAAGATTATACGATGAGGGAAATATTAAGATTCATTGGGAAAGGAATACATCACTCAACAATGACAATGGATGATGAACTGTTTAAAATGACGACAGACGAAAAGAAAGAGCTTCTTAGAGGAGTTGCGGATGTAACAGGCTATATTCGAAAAAGCAATATCGCTTTTGGTCAAGATGGCTGCCATAGAGTATATATTGAAATCCCTGGGAATTGGCAATTTGTTATTGATGTGGCTAATATGTTGAAAACACTGGATATTCCAGTTCAAACTATAGATTTTGGGCATCCTAACTTTAGAGATTCGTACTTAAAAAAATATAATGAAGGTAAACCATATTACTGGAAAAAGGAGCATCAATTAAAAATATGGGCAAACGAATTTTTGCCAATAGGGTTTAATGTTGTTCATAAACAAAGAGCTTTGGAACGATATGCAGAAGAGTTACTGGATTATTTGGATGAAAAGAAAACGCATCAATTTTATTGGGAAAAGCCAATTAGACAAAGAAATAAACCAATACATCCAATGGAAAATGATGAGAGTCTACCTGAAAAAATAAGAGAGAAACATTTTGACTCATGGACACAGATAGCACAGGAATTAGGGTATGGTGAATAATGTAAAAAGCGAATTTGACTTGTATCCAGGAATGTGCAGATGGATGGAAACATATCTTAACGACAAATTTAGTGGGAAGAGGTGCAAAGTCGTTGTTGTTGACTGTCATTCTGTATATTTGGATTCAGTTTTAGAGAAATACGATGTAATAAAATACTACCCACAAATAGTAGGACTGAAAATTGAAATAGATGTTCTTGGAATTGTTATATGGAAAGATAGAGCAGAGCTATACCTTGTTGAAGCGAAAAAAACTGCCTTGAATTTGCAAAATTTAGGACAACTTTTGATTTACTGTAAACTTTGCAATCCAGAAGAGGCATATTTGTTATCTTCTGCAGGATTGGGTAGTTTGAAAAAAGTCCTGAATAATTTAGGACGGGAAGATTTGTTAGATTATGGAAGTGGAAAGAGAATAAAGAAAATTAATGTTGCCCGATGGGACATTACAAAAGACGGCATAGATAACCATTCAATCGTGCCGAAAATTTAGGAATAAAGAAAGGCGAAAGAAGGCATATGTTTGAAAATGGATGTGAATGGGTAAGATGTGATTTTCATCTCCATACACAAAAAGATAAAGAATTTAAATATTTTGGAGAAGAAAACTCTTTTGTAGGAGACTATGTTGATGCTTTGTACAACAGTGGAATTAAAGTTGGCGTAATTACAAATCACAATAAATTTGATTTAGCAGAATATAAAGCCATAAAAAAATCGGCAAAAAAGAAGGATGTATTCATTTTGCCAGGTGTGGAATTATCTCTTAAAGATGGAAAAAACGGGGTTCATACTCTTATTATATTTAATCCCGATGACTGGATAAAAAACAATGAAAATCATATTGATAGATTTTTGACTGCTGCGTTTCAAGGAATTGATAATAGAGAAAACGAAAATACCTGTTGTAATTTAGATTTAAACAATTTGTTTGTAGAACTTGAAAAGCTTAATAAAGATTATTTTATTGTCTTTGCTCATATTGAAAAAAGAAGCGGGTTAATTTCGGAGTATGGTGGTGGTAGGCTTTCTGCTTTAGCACAAAACCATGAATTTAAGAAGAGAGTTTTAGGCTTACAGCAATTAAGAACTTTTGATAATATAAAAAAGATAAAAGACTGGTTTGGTTATGAGAAAGCTTTTGTTGAAGGTTCTGATCCAAAAAGTATTGAGGAAATAAGAAAAGGAAAAACTTCTTTTATTAAGATTGGGGAATACTCATTTGCAGCGATCAAGTTTGCTTTACAAGATTATGAGAGTAGACTTTTAAACGCTTTGCCTACTTGCAACCACGGATATATTAAGTCGGCATCATTTAAAGGAGGTAAATTAGATTCTGTTAAAATACCATTTTCGAATGGGCTTAATTCGTTAATTGGAATTAGAGGAAGTGGAAAATCGTCAATTTTAGAGACGATTAGATATGCCTTGAATCTTAATGCGGATATAGATAGTGATTATAAAAATAATTTGGTTAAAAATACATTAGGAT
>SAAR01000500.1 GCA_009916335.1 Erysipelotrichia bacterium
TGATACCTCGTGTGTTGGTCTAGTTTTGTCACTTTAATCATAACACGGCGTAGTCACTATGGATTTTTTATGTGTTCAGTTTCATTTTACAATTAACCAGAAATAAACGGACGTAAAAAGCAGAACTTTAACGGTCAAGGATACACCTCGTTCTTAAATAGTATTATCGCAATGTCCTTTAGACAGTATCTATCAGAATATGCTATGTACGACCCAGGATTACTTGTGATTGATACTCCTCTTCTCGGTTTGGATCAGGGTGTTTCAGATGTATCTCCTGAAAGTATGAGGGCTTCCCTTTATACATATTTCACTAACCACCAAGACTGTGGTCAGATTATTCTTCTCGACAATATGAAGGATGTTCCTGCTATCGATTTTGAATCTACTGGAACTAATGTAATTACTTTCACTAAAGGACTCGAAGAAGGTCGATATGGCTTTCTTATGGATGTAACAGATTAAACGGAGGATAGAAAATGCGAATTAGCTATAACAAATTATGGAAAATGTTAATAGACAATGATATGAATAAAAATGATCTCAAAGAAGCTGCAGGAATCAGTGCAGCTTCCATTGCAAAACTTGGCAAGGGTGCAAATATTACAACCGATATACTTCTTAAAATCTGCGAAGCTATGGATTGTAAGTTAGAAGACATCATGGAAACTATAAAGGAGGAAAAGTAATATGGCAATCAATTCACTGCAAGAACTTTTTGAAATCTCAAGAGAAAAATTAGAGGGGCAACACGGTTCTATTGCAATAAATTTCGCCAATAGAAACCACGTATATAGTGGTAACGATGTTATCGGAAATTGCCTACAAGAATGGCTACCAAGTTGGTTTGAATTTCTCGGTGTTAATATTAAATCTGGTAAGGGCACTCAGGTATTCCCAGATTTTGTTGCTCAATTTGGGACTCAAAAGTATGATATGGAAGTTAAAGCCTGGAATATAAATAATAGTCCTGCATTTGATTTAGCTAATTTTCAAAGCTTTATAGAAACAACCTATAACGCTCCTGGAAAATTAAATGCACAATACTTTATTTTAGGCTACAAACCTGAAGATGATGGTTTTTCACAAGGATTTATGGTACAAAAAGTATTTCTAAAACATATATGGGAAATAACAGCTCCAACACGCAAATATCCTATAGGTTTACAAGTAAAACGAAATATGCCATATGCTATGAGACCATACAATTTCAACCATTACCCAGAAAAATCATTCCCATCAAAATTTGAGTTTATAAAAGCCGTTAAAGATGCCTTCCATCTTTTCCCAAATTCTGCACTACCGTTTACTCCTGATGAGTGGTTTACTAAAGTATCAACATATTAGCTTAAATGACAAAAAAAGAGGTATCGGTAATTTTCGATACCTCTTTTGTCATTCTTGTTCGCAAGACTCCAATAGTTTTAGTGCAACAGCTTTTATTACAGGTATACAAACAGTATTACCTAATAAATCAAAAGCTTCACTTATCTTCAGATGATCAAGGGAATAATCTTCTGGAAATCCAAATAGTTTCAAGCCTTCTTTCACTGTTAATGGTCTAATTCCACCTTTAACTGGAACAGCTAACTTTTGTACATCTGTAGCAACTAATGTTGGTGTAACATCCTCTGGAGATAAGACTTTCGTAAACTCAAATGATAACTTACCAGTTATTATATTATAACCTTTAGCTAGAGATGAATCAGAAATTCTTTTATTACCAATTAATTGCTTAGGATATTCATAGGCTAGATAACCTTTATTCACTAAATCAGATAATAAATCATGAAGATTTTCATGTGGATAAAATGTGCTAATCATAGCTTCTGTTAATGGCATCCCATCCATCCATTTAATTCCTATTAAATCGGCCCATTTTTTATTTCTTCGCTGCTTAAGCAAAATATCTAAAAGTTTCTTTTGTTCTTCACTAACTTCACCTTTTACTCCAATATCCCAACTATGAATATTGTTCTCTCCGCCTCGTTTATCTTTAATTGCCTTTCCATATAAGTGTTCTATTGAATAGTGAGATAAAAGCTTTCTCGTAAATTCAGTATCAACAGGTTCAACTTCTTGATCAATAACATCTTTTAGTTGCACTTGAGTTGTTTCAAACTTATCTAAAGGTTTTACTTTTCCATCGCGATATCCAATAAAATATATTCGATTTCGCGATTGTGCAAGGCCAAAGTCTTTGCCATTTAAAACTTTAGTCTCAACACTATAACCAAGCTCTTTCAATGTGTTTTTAATTACTTTAAACGTTTTACCTTTATCATGTGATACTAGCCCCTCAACATTTTCAAGTACAAAACCTTTTGGTTTCTTTTCCATAAGGATTTTTGCAATATCAAAAAAT
>SAAR01000081.1 GCA_009916335.1 Erysipelotrichia bacterium
GAAATAATATACATAATATCCATCGTAAACAGTTCTGGATTGATCATTATATAGACAGTTAAAATAATACTTGGTAAAGCACTAGCAATCATCACTAGCATTCTTAACATATTTTCCATAATGATATTGTTTCTGCTTTTTAAAATACGAATAGATAAAATAGAAGCAGCGACAAAGACAAATGTATATCCATAAATCATTACCATATTCAAAAGCATCTCTTGTAAGGAAGCACTAAATATAAATCCAGCCACCACGATCGCTACACTATCTAAAATAAGCGTTTTAATCAACGTTGGCAAAATAATTGCAATTAACTTATTAAGTGGTTTTTCTGGAATCAAATAAATTTGATAATTTTTTAATTCTTGTGCTAAATCAGATTCTTGTAAAATACTTGCCATATAAAACAACAACATATACATAAAGAAAGTTAAACCTAAATCACTAAAGTAGCTAATTGCTAAATATAAGATTAACACTAAGATTTCTCTACCATTAATAAACCCATTTGTTTTTCTAAGTGTTAACATTCCTTTTACAAACAAAGCACTTGCTCCTTCTTTAAAGGAAACATTGACGTTCTTCATCTTTTTGTTTGTAATATCCATACTTTTTCCAGCTTTCACTTGCTCATAATATTCACTGTATGCAATGGAATCATTAAGAGCTTGTTCATAGTAGTCCCCTTTAAAATGAATAAAACAATAATAAACAATGGCAATCGCTACAAACATTGCTAGTAAGCCAAGTCCTAGCATGACAAAATTACTTTCCACATACGCAATTAAAGCCAGTTTCCCCCAACCAAATAGTGGCAATAGGTAAAAAAGATTGGATTGTACAAATTCAGAAAGTGCAGAATTAATCTGAAAATCATTTTGTACAAAAGCAAACAAGAAAAGTAAAACACAGGCAATGACAATGGCATAAGCGATAACTCTTGATAGCATTTTATATTTTGCATTCGTAATGCTTAACACATATAAATAATCTGTTAGCATTAAAAAGAAGAAAGTAATCGCTGCATTAATGAAAAAGACAAGTAGATAGAAAAGAAAATTAACCTCTAAATTACTGCCTAGACATACCATAATAAAGATGGACAATAAGCCAAATAAAAGCGATTGTACAATGGTTTGTGAAATTAAATACTTATTTACTTGTTGTTTATTAAATGGTCCACTAAATAAGTAAAAAGCATCTTGTGCAAAAAACAAAGCTTTGCGTTTTTGAAATAACACTGTAAAAACCATCATCGCCGTAAAACCAATAGGGATTAAAACGGTCGTATGCAAATCAAACATCGTAGCCGCACTAATCATTGTTTTATCCATAAAGAACATAGATACAAAAATCGCACCATAAAACAAAACAATCAAGACGGTAAAAATAGCACTACTTTTCTTAGAGAAAAGATTACGAACTTGCCCCTTTACTTTATATAGCCATAATTTTTGCAATGCACTCATACTATTCACCATCAATACATTCAAAGAATACTTCTTTCAATGTTTCTTCTTTCATACTAGTGCGTTCTATATGTTTCACAATCTTTCCTTTATCCATAATATAAGCTTCGTCCCATATATCACTAATCACATCAATAATATGTGTACTAATTAAAATAGAACAACCTTCATTCTTTAACTCCACTAGTAAGGATAATGTTTTTTCAATGCTAGTTGGATCCAGTCCTACCATTGGCTCATCAATCAACAATGCTTTTGGTTGAATGATAAGTGCCAATAACATACTTAATTTTTGTTTCATTCCTTTACTTAATTCTTTGGCAATCGTATGGCGTTTATCTTCTAATTCAAACATAGTGATGTATTGATTCGCTAATGTTTGCCAATCATGAATGCGATAGGCACTAGTAATAAATGCTAAATGTTCCTCCACCGTCAATAAATCATATAAAATAGGTGCTTCAGGAATATACCCAAAACTCTTTTTTGCTTCTAATGTATCGTTGCGATGATTACAAATATTCACTTCACCATCAAACTTTAATAAATTGGTAATACTTTTAATCGTTGTTGATTTCCCTGCTCCGTTAGGACCTAATAAAATAGTAATCTTATTTGGTTTCGCACATAAAGAAATATCATCGACTGCTTTTAGTTTTCCATATTGTTTACTTAAATGTTTTACTTCTATCATTCTCTTTCCTCCAGTTTTTTTATGATCCTAAGACATAAATTATTATTATCATAACATATAAATATTAATTTTTTGTTAAATTTCGTTATTTTACATACAAAAAAGAAAAGAACATTTCATTGAAATGTTCCTCCAGTTAATAAATCGTTGTTTCAGTAACAATGTAGTCTAACTTACAATCATGTTCTTCCATAGGGCATTCTGCAACTTTCTGTGCTTCAAAAGCCACCCCTATTCGCAATGCATGGCTATGTTTTAAATAGCGATCATAATACCCTTTCCCTTGTCCGATACGATTTCTTTTTGCATCGAAAGCAACAACAGGTACAATGATAACATCTAAATCATTAGGAGCAACCCATATAGTAGAGGTTGGTTCTAATAGTTGTAATCTTCCATTGGCAAATTCATTCATTTCTAACTCGCTTGCATCATGAATTAAGAAGAAATCCATTTCCTCATTATTACGGATTTTAGGAACTGCTAATGATGAATATAAAAATAGCAAGGAAGTAACATCAACTTCTTCTTTCATCGCTATATAAATACCAATCGTTTGTTTTCCTTCTAACAACCCTACTAATTGATCTACAATTTGATTGCTTTTAAGCAAACGTTCTTCCTCACTTAAATTCATTCTTGCACCTCTTGCTTGTGTACGCAAAGTCTGTTTCATTACCCTATCGATCCTTCCATGTCAATCTTTAACAATTGATTTAATTCAACGGCATATTCCATTGGCAACTCACGCGTAAATGGTTCTAAAAAGCCCATCACAATCATCTCAGTAGCCGCTTCTTTACTTAAGCCTCGACTCATTAAATAAAACAATTGATCTTCACTAATCTTAGAAACCGTCGCTTCATGTTCGATAGTAGAAGAAGCACAAGAACTTGTATTGGTTGGAATTGTATCACTGCGTGAAATATCATCTAAAATTAACGTATCACATTCTACTTTACTCTTCGCATTTTTCGCTTTTACACTATGTGAAACAATCCCACGATAATTCACTTCTCCCCCATTTCGTGAAATGGATTTAGAAATAATATTACTAGAAGTATTAGGTGCTAAATGAATCATCTTTGCCCCTGCATCTTGAATCTGATTTTTACCAGCCACAGCAATCGATATACAAGTTCCTTTTGCATATGGTTCAGCTAAGATACAAGCAGGATATTTCATATTTGTTTTTGAACCGATATTCCCATCAATCCATTCCATACTTCCATTTTCAAATACCTTTGCTCTTTTTGTAACAAGATTAATAATATTATCACTCCAATTTTGCACAGTTGAATAACGACAAGTCGCATTTTTATGTACATAGATTTCCACTACAGCAGCATGCAAACTCTCCTTTGTATAAGTCGGTGCAGTACAACCTTCTACATAATGTACATCTGCTCCTTCATCAACAATAATTAGCGTTCTTTCAAACTGTCCCATTCTTTCTGTATTAATTCTAAAGTAAGACTGTAATGGCTTTTCTAATTTAACCCCTTTAGGTACATAGATAAAACTACCTCCACTCCATACACAGCTATTTAATGCCGCAAATTTATTATCCGTATAAGGTACAATCTTACCAAAAAACTGTTTAAATAAATCAGGGTGTTGTTTTAAAGCACTATCCGTATCCAAAAAGATGACACCTTTTTCTTCTACTTCTGCTAGCATATTATGATACACTGCTTCACTATCGTATTGTGTTGTTACCCCTGCCAAAAACTCTTTTTCTGCCTCAGGAATCCCAATACGATCAAATGTTTCTTTAATCTTATCTGGTACATCGTCCCAACTGCTTTCTGTTTTATCACTCGCTTTAATATAATATGTATATTCATCAAAATGAAGCTCATCAAGATTAGGTCCCCAATCTTGCATTGGTGTTTTCTCAAAGTGTTCAAATGCTTTTAAACGATATTCACGCATCCAATCAGGTTCTTGTTTAAGTTTAGAAATTTCTTCTACAACTGCTCTTGTTAAACCTTTTCCTGTATCGTAAATACTTGTATCTTCATCATGAAAGCCATATTTATATTCCCCTGAAGGAATGTTTTTTTCATTCATTATTTTTCCTCGCTTTCATCAATTAATGCCATCATGGCGTCCCAGCCAATCGTTGCACAATGAATACGATTCGCTTGATTTCCTACATTTTGAAAAGCCACAGCCTCCTCTAGTAAATCTTCATCATATTCTTTTTTATCAATCATCTTACGATATTCTTCATTAATCTTTCTTGCTTCTTCAATCGTTTTATTGATCATCAATTCGCCCATAATGGAAGTTGAACTTGTCGCAATTGTACAAGCAACGCCATCAAAACATACATCTTCAATCTTTCCATCACAAATTTTAGCTTGTACATGAATATCATCAATGCAAGATTCACTTGCCATATGTTTTTTTAAATAGCTTTCATCTTCCTTTAATTCATGATTTCTTGGATATTCATAATGATCCATAATAATACTTCTAAGTACCATTGGATCTTTTAACATTTCATTCATTATCACACCTCCTAAAAGAATACATCAAGCATTGTATGCTTATTGATTTGTGAACAAACTTCAATAAAAGCATCTACTTCTGCTTTTGTATTATAGAAATAAACACTCGCTCTTAAAGTAGAGCTTGTATTCAATTTATGCATTAATAATTTTGCACAATGTTGTCCACTTCTAAGTGAAATACCATGATCACTAAAATAAGTTGCTGCATCTTGTGAAAATACATCTTTAATATTAAAGGTAATAATTCCACTATCGTTATTTTCATTATAAATAATGACATTATCTAATGCTTTCATTTTATTTAACATATAGGCTTTAAGCTCTTGTTCGTATGCATGAATGTTATCCATTCCAATATTTGTAAGATATTGAATCGCAGCTTTCATACCTAAAACCGCTTCAATGGCTGGTGTGCCACTTTCAAATTTATACGGAGCATCTTTTAAAAGAATATTTCCACACATATCAAAGCGAGCATTGCTTCCTCCTCCTAACATAAAAGGTTGCATTTTTTGTAGTAGTTCATATTTTCCATACATTACACCAATCCCTGTTGGTCCACACATCTTATGTGCAGAAAAAGCAAGGAAATCACAATCTAGTTCTTCCACATCTACTTTCATATGAGGAATGGATTGTGCTGCATCAACAACTACGATAGCCCCATACGCATGGGCAATCTGACAGATCTCTTTAATTGGTGCCAAATATCCTAAGACATTTGTAATCTGTGCTAACGCAATGACTTTCACCTTTTCATTCATCATCGCTTTTAGTTGTTCAATATCTAATCTTCCTTCCTCATCTAAAGGGATATATTGTAAAGTAGCTTTTTTTTCTTCACAAGTTTTCATCCATGGCAAGATACTTGATGCATGTTCTGCTTCATCACTTAAAACAATATCTCCAGCTTTTAAATATTGTTGTCCATATCCATATGCAATCAAATTCAAACTTTCACTCGCACCAGAAGTAAAGACAATTTCTTTTGGCTGTGCATGAATGAACTTAGCCACACATTCTCTTGTCGATTCATATTGCGTATCCACTTGAAAACTTAATTCATAATCACCACGATGTGCATTCACACTGTACTTTGTATAATAATCCACCACTGCGTCAATGACACTTTGCGGTTTAAACGTTGTCGCCGCATTATCAAAGTAAATCAAATCATATCCTTTTTTTGATTTATTTTTCAACATTGGAAAATCTTTTCTTATTTTTAAAACATCTAGCACGATAACCCCACCTTACACTGTATCATTTCTTCTAAATCATGCTTTATTTTCTCTTCTTGTTTTACAACTCTTAGGATTGGTAATAGATAACTTAGTGTCAATAAACCTAACGCTGCACGTTTATCTAATCCTCTTGTTTGTAGATAATACAAATGATCTTCATTCATTTCACCAATTCCACAAGCATGGCTTGCCTCTACATCATTTTCATCAATTAGCAATAAAGGTGTTACACTTACTTTTTCTTTTGCCTCTTCTGCTAATGTTAATACTTTTGTCGATTGATGAGATTTACTTCCCTTTGCCCCTTTTTCAATCTTTCCACTAGCAACAATATTTAATAAACCATGTTTATCATTAATTGCATAATGCTCCATATTAGAATATGTATATGGGTGTTTATGCACACAAGCCATCTGGTAATGTTTTTCATTTGTTGCCATTGTTGTTGTCGTAACTTCCACATTTGCTTGTGCTTCTAGTAATGTATAGGTAGCCTTTACACGAGTGCAATTTTCATTTAACTCTAAATAGCCAGCATGAAGATATGCATTCTCATACAACATCGCTTCTTCTTCACTTTCATAAGTATTACACTCATTTCTATATAGTATATGTAATGAACTGTTAGAATATAATATCATCTGTTGATGAAGTTGAATCTGATCGCCGACAAAGACAAGTACACAAGTCGCATGTACATTCTCTGCGACACTAATCTTTAATGTTTCTTCTGTATCTATTTGATACTCATATTCATACAAGCCATCTTTCTCTAATCGAATATCAATCATACTATTTCTTAGCTCCACATACATCAAGGCGAATCACTGCTTTTTTCGCTTCTTTTACAAGTGTAATCCCATGCTTTTCAAGTACCCATTCATAGCCTTCATGATCTACTTTATTAACCAATTCATAGCCACCTTCTTCAACAATTTTACCATCAATTAAAATATGTGCATGTGTTGGTTTCAACAAGTCATAAAAACGTTCATAGTGAGAAATGACAAGTAATGACATCTTTGTTTCTTCCTGTAATTTTAAAACAGCATTAGCCACAATTTTCAATGCATCAACATCAAGTCCAGAATCAATTTCATCTAACATTGCAAAACTAGGTTTTAACATCTTCATCTGTACAATTTCATTACGTTTCTTTTCCCCACCTGAAAAACCTTCATTTAAATAGCGATGTGCTAAATCTGGTTTCATTTCCAACTCTTTCACAGAAGCTTCCATTTCCTTAATAAATTTAAATAAAGGCATTGGTTTTTCTAATCGTGCATTCATCGCCGCTCTTAAAAAATCCGAATTATTAACGCCTGAAATTTCTTGTGGGTATTGCATTCCTAAAAATAAACCAGCACGACTTCGCTCATCAACACTCATTGCTAATACATCTTGTCCATCAAATGTAATACTTCCCTTTGTAACACGATATTTAGGGTTCCCCATAATCGCTGCCAACAAGGTACTTTTCCCATTTCCATTAGGTCCCATTAAGGCATGTATTTCATTTTCATTTATCGTTAAATTGATTCCTTTTAGAATCTCTTTATCCTCTACGCTTACATATAAATCTTTAATTACTAATCTCGACATAACATTCATCCTTTCGTCTGCTTTATTCTATCAAAAATCACATATTCATACAATTTAAACGAACGAAATTTTGTTCATGAAACGTTCACACATATGTGAAATTGCATGAAATCATATAAATACTAGAATTTATACATCATTTATCATATAATTATAAAGTACGTTTAGGAGGAATTACATGAAAGAACAAGCATTAGATATACTAAAGAAATTTTGGTTTGTTATTCTTGTTGGTGTAATATTCATCTCATTCGCTATTTATTTTGCGTGGGATACCAACAAAGATAAAATACCAGGAAAGAGTGTGGACGGTAAAGATGTTATCTTCTCAACAGATGATTACAACTATACTGCTGATTCATACTATAAAAGTTTATATGAAACAGAAAATAATGGGACGAAAGCAGGCGTTGCTCAATTGTATACATTGTTGCAAAAACAGATTGCTTCTTCGATTGATGCAGATAGCACAATGGAAGAAGCAGCTAAAACACAAGCGGAAAACATGTTGGCACAATGGGAATCCTCTGCAAGTTCTTATATCCCTTACTACGATAACCAGTTAAAAGCAATGGGTTATAGTGGTGGTACAGAGGACCTTGAAGAATACACTTTAGATATTGCAAAATTACAAAAATTAACAAAGGATTATATTAAAAAACATCCTGAATTATTCGACGAAGTGTATGAAAGTGATTCACCAAGAGAAATTTCACACATTTTGATCGCTTTTGATGATGCAGCTAACCCAACTGAAACACCAACAGAAGCGGAACAAAAGAAAATGGATAAAGTAATGAAAGCACTTGATAAAGGACAAAAATTTGCCAGTGTTGCGAAAAAATATTCAGAAGATGGTAGTGCTAGTGAAGGTGGAAGATTAGGTGTGCAGATCGCCTCTAATTTAGTAAGCCAGTTTAGCGATGTTGCTTGGAGTTTAAAAGCAGGTGAAATGAGTGGTTGGGTTAAATCAGAATATGGTTACCACTTAATTTTAGTGAACAATACAGATAAAGAAAAAATGTTGAAAAAAGAAGCAAACTTAGATTCAATCACAACCTTGATTCAAAATAAGAATACAAACCTTACAAACGAAATCATTTGGAATACAGCGAAAAAATTAAAGATTGAATTTAAAGATAAAGCATTGAAAAAAGAACTGATGGAATACATCGGTGTGAAAGATAAAGACTAGGAGGGTATATTGATGAAAAAATTAACAATGACATTCGCTTTTGCCCTACTGCTTTTAGTTAGTGGTTGTGCAGATGCAAGCACAAATGTAAGTGATGCAAATGAAGCTTTAATTACCATTGATGGTGAAAAGATTACAAAAGGACAAGTTTATGAGGGATTAACAGCACAAGGTGTGATTACTCCTATTACGACTGCTATGGATAAACAAGTGGTCAAAGCAGGTGTACCAGTTACAAAAGAAATGGAAGAAGAAGCGAAAAATTCTTTAGCATCTTATAAAGAATCTGTTGGTGCAGAGGGATGGGAAGCACATTTAAAAAGCAATGGGTATAAAGATGAAGAGGATTTCTATAAGAACTCTATTTTATTAAATATTCGTACTGGTAAGATCGCTGAAAACTTTGTAAAGGAAAAGTTTAATGAACTAGCTAATGAATTTCAAGTTAGAAAATTACAAATTATGGTAACGACTGAAAAAGATAAAGCAAAAGATGCGATTAAAGCATTAAAAGATAAAAAAGAAATGAGTGAAGTTGCCACAACTTATGGTGATACAACCACATACAATGGTAGTGAAGGTATTTATACTAATCAAAGTGGTTTACCTACTGCTGTTTGGGAACAAATCCTAGCGACAAAAGATGGGAAAACATTCACTACTGCTGCTTATGATAAAACAACGGATAAATACTACATTGTAAAAGTAGTTAGCTCTAATGCGAAAAAAGATTTTAAAGATGATGCCATTAATGCAATTAAAAATACAACATCTAAAAATGATGATGGTATGACAATTGAAGAAAGAGCATATAACTATTATTTAAACAAAGCTGGCTATTCTATCCATGACGCTAGTGTATACAGTTACTTATTAAATAATTCCGTAAAATATAGTGAGGATTAAATCATGTGTATCTTCTGCGACATTATTGAAGGAAAAATTCCTTCCTATACAATTTATGAAGATGATTATGTGAAAGCATTCTTAGATATTTCACAAGTTACAAAGGGGCATACCTTAGTGGTTCCTAAAAAGCATTATGAAAATTTCTTATCATGCGAACAAGATGAGTTAATGCATGTGATGAAAACAGCACAAACATTAGGAAACCATCTAATGAAGGTGTTAAATGCTAAAGGAATGAATATTTTAAGTAATGTAAATGAAGTGGCTGGACAAAGTGTTCATCATTTCCATGTGCATTTAATTCCTCGTTATAGTGAAAATGATGCTTGTGTCATAGCATTTAATGAAAGTGCGAAACAAGACTTAGAATTGCTAGCGAATCAATTAAAATAATAAGTTTAACTTTTTTGTTCCATTTCTTATAGAAGTGGAACTTTTTTTATTCATTCATTAAAAAAATAGGATTATAAATCATTTTGTGGTGTGGTTACCCCTATAACACTTTATGTGGTTTTAAATACCTTTAAATTGATTGAGGACTACCTTTAAAATCTATGTGGTAGTCCTTTTTCATTTGTGTGGTTTTCATCAAAATAAAACCTCCTTTTATCTTATAATATGGATATCCCTAACCACATATAAGAAAAGAAGGTAAAGACCTTATGTCTTTAGAAAAGTTTATCACAAATATGCTTAACATTAAATCAGAAAATATAGAAAAACTCGAAACGATAGTACACTTTGATAATTCAATTTCTATTAAAATAAGACTTGTTAAAAGTGCAAGTGTTATTTGTCCCTTTTGCTCTGGAAAAGTATCCATTCTTGCTTACTCTCCTAGAACATTACTTCACTCAACCTTAGTCAATAGAAAATGCACCATTATTTATAGCCAAAGAAGGTATTACTGTAAAACCTGTGCAATAATCGTATCATAAGCTGCGTATGTCTAAATACAAAGTAAAATATTACTTATGAAACAAAAATAAATATTTTAAACGATTTAAAGTTTGTTAACGAAACTTACACTTCCGTTGCTCGCAGATTTAATCTTTCTATTACTAAGGTGCAAAGAATGTTTGACAAACATGTAAATATACAAAGAAAGTAGTTTCCTAAAGTTCTTTCAATTGACGAACATTATTTCGCTAAATCAAATTATGATTCTTTATATTGTTGTTTACTGATGGATTTTATGCTCTCTTGATTAATTGAAACAAAGAAATGATCAATTCATTCAATACACTTGGCAACAGAAGAATCAACAATAGTTATATCGAATCTAGAAACAATCAAATAGAAAGATTGATGCTAAATGCAAACGGATTCAAGAATTTCACCAGAACAAGAAATAGAATTCTATACTGTTTAAATAAAAATGACACTAATACAATTTAACTAACTAAAAAAGTGGTTTGGGATTTCGAGATGGTTATATACCATCTTTTTATATTCCCAGACCACATTAATGTGATAGCTAAACCACTTTTCTTTAATGGCTTACCACCATTTTGTTATAAGCAAACCACAATTAGTTTAAAGGGTTCACCACTGGATTATTTAAAATCCCTTAATGAGTATCCTACTTCATAAGTCATAACTGACTTATAGTTTTATGGATTAATTCCCTATCAGGCAGTAATCATATTAAATACGATTACTAGGTGCCATTCTATGATGGCTCTTCTTATCCAAGTTTTCTTTGATAATCTTCTAATTCGTGAAAGACTCTTAATATCGTAATAGCTTCATTTGTGTCATCAACAATATAAACAAAGATATAAGATTTTATGACTAGTTTATGATAATCAAAACCATGTTGTGAATATACAATTGGACTAATATGAGGATGGTGTTTAATCATCCTCATATTTTCTTAAATTGCACTATCAAAATTATCTATAACTTGTGGACTATGATAACTAGCTAAATAATTCATTATTTTCCTTAAATCTTCAATTGCATATTCATTGTAGATAATTTTATAACTTGTAGCCATATTCTTTTCTAAACATTGCCCAAACTTCTTCTTCTGGATAATTCTTTCCTTCTTTATAAGATTTTTCAGCTTCTTCCAATTTTTCTTCTATTGTCTTTGGAGGTTGTTGAAATAAATCATTATTCTTATCTAATCTTAATGGTTCCATATATAACCCTCCTTCTCGTCATCATTATACCATTCATTATGCAAGATATATACATTTTTCATTCAAAACTTTCTTTTTAAATTACCAGTAAGTGTAGTAGTAATTTATACTCCATTTATCATATGTTGAATGACATAAATAGATTGAAACATATCCACTTGCATCACTAAAATCATCCATTTCACTTTCAGTTTCATTAATTGCCTCTTGTTCAGTGTCAAACAATTTGCCACAATTACCTATCTCATACTTTTTCACAACTATCCTTCTTCATATAGTTTGAGTGTTTTTAATGCATTAACCATTGATAAAGCTCCTTCAATTTAAGGTATTTTTTATTATTCCTTACTATTCAAATTCCATGAATGAATATCATTTTACTAATCTTATTAAATTAAGATTTATGACATATTTCATGTATGACATTATTTTCATCACATTCATGTAGTTTTTGAAGAAAGAAGGTCATTTTAATGATC
>SAAR01000501.1 GCA_009916335.1 Erysipelotrichia bacterium
CTTTCTGCAAAAAATTTGTTTGTAGTAAAACTATTTTACAACAGAAAAGGTAGCTATGGATTTTTTTATTGGTTCAATTTCATTTTACAATGAGTCATTTTTTAAAGTTTTTAAAGTTAACTCTAAAAACTCGTAGGATTATTTAATGAGCACAAACAGCACTACTAAAGAATACAGACTTTCTCAGTGGTTTCCGATTGTGAAAATCTGCCGCGAAAACGGTATGACTCTAAATATTTATCTACTCATATTTTTTCTCTATTTCTTTATTGCTTTCTTCCATCAATTTGTCGAAATCACTTTTATATAGTGAATCTTGAATGATGCGATATTTTTCAAACTCACTTTCTGCAAATGTTTTTGCAATTTTTGCAGTTACCTTCCCTTTATCTGATAAAATTTCAGCATCGTTAAATTTTAAAAATGCATCTAATTTTTCTGCCCAGTCAGCCATAGTCATGGGGATATGCCTTCTTGCTTGTCTTGTTGCATAATCAAGATACATTGTCACAATTTCATTTAGTTCCTTTGATTCATTTTTTGATAAATAATTCTTAGCAATGGATACATCTGTTTTTACAATCTTACCATCTGGCGCATTTCTCCAGCTTGTTAATCCCATATGATCCTTTTTATGATTTGCCCTTGTGGTTATTACTTCTGCCGCTGTATTTCCGTGGATTGCATAGTGCATTTTATTTTGAACAGTGGCAAAGAAGTCCCTGGTAATTTTGCTGTCTTTAGAATAGTCAACGGCGGTTGAATATATATCAGTAATCTTCTGATAAAACCGTCTTTCACTAGCCCTTATTTCCTGAATTTCAGAAATCAAATGTTCAAAATAATCTTCATCAAAAATTTGTCCATTGATTAATCTGTTTTTATCTAAAACGTATCCTTGCTTTGTGAAAGTATCTAATACTTTAGTTGCCCACTGCCTAAACTGTAATGCTCTTTCAGAATTTGTACGGTAACCAACAGCAATTATAGCTGATAATGAATAGAACTTATATTGATAGGTTTTACCATTATCAGCAACTTGTGCAAAATTTGCACAAGTTGAATTTTCGTCTAGTTCACCTGTTTCAAATATGTTTTTCAAATGCTTTGTCACTACAGTTCTATCCACATCAAATAACATAGATATGGCTTTTTGAGTTAACCAAACATCACCATCTTGTATACGAACTTCTATAGAATCACTACCTGCATCTTTAGTAAAGACCATAAAATCTACTGTACTATTTCGTATTTGTATATTCTTACCTTCCATATTAAAATTCCTTTCTAATCCTTATATTTAAACTAAGTCTATTCAGATTCTATTAATGTTTATGGTAATATAAAAACACATTAAATGGAAGTTAAAAATACAAAAAATAATTGCCAGCATAATCCAAGATTGCGCCCATCCTGGGCGCACAACTAAAGACCAGTGACTGTGCCATTGGTTTTTAGTTGTGCGATCATTGTCAAAATACAAACACGATTATTAAGAATAACGATTCTTTTTTATCCATTTGGGAGGTCTTCAAACTTTGGTACTTTCTCAAGCTCTGTATCCCAGTTTGCTTTGCTTGCATAATAGATATGTCCTTGTGGCTTAATGTTTATATCACTGTCAATACTTCCCGCAGGAACAACCAGCAATTTTCCATCCATTTGTATATTTGGCAAAGCTGATCCGCAATTAATACAAAAACATTTCAAGTGCCCTTCTCCACGAAAATTAAAGGTTTTAGATTTTTCTTGACCAGACAACCATCTTAACTTGGCTGTAGAAGAAAATAGATTGGCTGCATGAGATGAACCTGTATCTTTGCGACATCGCCCACAATGGCAAAGATAAAAATTATCGAAATCTCCTTCTATTTCGAAAGTAACCTCACCGCAAAGGCATGATCCTAAATATTTCATAATCACCTCTCCCTTCTTAATAATATTGCTTATATCTCTACTTAGATCCCATGGCAGTGGCTATTCTGCGATAGAAATCATAAGTAAGTCAAGTATGTTAGCCTATAATGAGTTATTTGATTTTGCGGAATAAATAGTTTTCAGCTGTTAGCTTATACTTCGGTCCTTTGATCTTCTCTTTTACTTTTACTAAGTCCACATTTTTATTTTTTGGTAATACAAAATAATCATCCAGTTTGGTATCGATGATTCTATTATTCTTACCGATGACTCCAATGAATTCAAAATCATCATCAAATCTGGATAAAGTGGCATCTCCATGACTATCATTGCACAACAAAATACCACCTAGTATAATAATGTTATAGCACTAAAGGCTATAGTAATAATAAACTTCTATAAATAAGTAACAGAAGAGGGAGTTCTTTCCTCATCAGACGTTACTT
>SAAR01000502.1 GCA_009916335.1 Erysipelotrichia bacterium
CCACTTGTTAAAACAAATAAGCCCTCAACCTTAGTTTTGCTAACGTAATTCTCGTAATTTGACGTTTTGTCTACTAACAAATTTGACAAACCTTCATCACTCGAAAGTGCCCAAGTCAAATCAGCGGTCGGTTTACGCAAATCAGCATCTACTAACAAAGTCTTTAAACCCGCATCTGCGAAGACAACCGCCAAATTATTAGCGACTGTTGATTTCCCTTCATAAGGTCCAGCACTTGTGATGACCAAGGACTTTAAATCTTTGTCTACCATTGAAAAACGGATATTTGATCGAATCGTCCTATACTGTTCAGAAATAACGCTTCTCTTATTAAACATGGTAATTAAAGAAACTGGATTCGGTTTATCATCTTTTTTACCCTTATGAAAAATTCCCATTACATCTTCCTCCTTTCTCAAACTCACGACTAAAGTCTTGGACGCAGTCGTCTTTTATTGGCAACTCTTTCAACATCTTCTGTCTTCAGTTCAATTTGTTTTTCTACAATTGGATTAAATTTTTCTGCTGCTTCATTTTCTTTGGTTATCCTAGGTTCTGAATTGCTTTCAAACTCAAACGACTCACCCTGTTTTTGCAAAACATTCAAAAACAGTGAACTTTGTAATTCCTTGTTAGATAAAACTGAAATTTCCCCTAAAATCGGCAACTCTAACTCATTTTCGATAAATTTCGTATCTTTAACGGTTTTATCTAAGAACTCTAGAAGGAAAACAATCATAACTCCCAATATCAATCCGATAACTGCACCAATTAACAGATTTAATTTTTTATTTGGTGAAACTGGTGTCGTCTGCAATTTAGCAGGGCTTATAATTGAAACTTTATCAACTTTTAAAATTTCGACGGCTTTCGCTTTAAAAATCATAGCCGTTTTATTGGCAATTTCCATTGCTTCTTTTGCATTTATAGAGATGACCCTAATTGAAAACATTTGCGAATTTTGACTTTGGGTCACACTAATCATTTTATTTAGCTCATTAGACGTGTATTGAATACCATTCTCTTTTGCCAATTGTAATGATACTTGATCCAGAACAACATCAGATTTAATTAAATCTTTATAGGTATTCACCATCATCACATTACCAGTTAAGTCACTTTGTAAATTAGCATTCGTTAAAGTTTCTTGATTGGATTGAACGACTAGCTGTGTATCAGTTCCATATTTAGGTGTGATTAAAAAGAATGTCACGCCCGCTAATGCGACGACTCCTAAAATCATCATTGAAAATATGAGTAACATCCTTTTTTTTAATACTAATGCTATTTCTTGTAAACTAACGACTTCTTCCATTACTACCCCTGTAATTTAAATCCTAATTTTTTCTCACAACTCTAGATGTATGAATTAAATCAATAAATTGTAATATTATCTGAATTATGATATTGCTTAAATTATACCATAACGATTTGAAAAATAACACATAATTTTACGATTTTTGTTTCATTAATTATCTAACGATTAATTTTATATCTATTTTCATCTTCACTACCAGAGTAATCTAACTAATTTAATCATGCGCTTCACGAATTATTGCTTTGCTCACATTAAATTAGAAAATAGTGGTTTTCAAATAATATCATGAGGTTTTTATAGATATAAAATAACAAGAATCACTAGACATATAACTCGAGGTCTATGACTATGATAAAATTTGTTTTGCCAAGCATCGTCTACCTAATAATCACCTATCTCAACATTTTACAAATCTGTGAAGTTTTTTTATTTCATTGTTAATTTTTACAATGTCTTACATTTTTAAGAGTTGAACTCTTTTACTACCAGACACATCAGGTGGCTTTGCTTCTCAACTTGTGTAACTTTTTTTCGTTCCCTTTTCCAACAAAATAGACTTCCCAAAACTGGAAAGTCCTTATTTAATAAATTTTCATTTGCTTATGTGATTTGAATAACTGATTTGCTTGTCTTAATTCCCCATGCGCCTCTACAAAATCCGTCACAATAATGCTTGCTCTACCATTCCCAATCAAACGATCATCTTAGTAAAGATTGAAGATATTTATTCCCCAAAGTTGGCTCAATCGACTGCTTGTAGAAACTGGGGGATGGCCGACGATATGTTTGAGATACTGGTCATTAGGATTGAGCGTCAACTCGTACTTGTAATCCGCCCATAAAGGCCCCTTCCTTTTGAACTGTTCGGAAATTCCAAACGGTTGCGTTTACTTCTAATTCGTCATCATCATATTTTTTTCAAATGTCCACTAACATTGGCTTTTGAAATATAGGGCACCTCTAAAAACGTATGAAAAGAGGTATAATAGATTAAAAATAAGCTAACGAGGTATTGAAGATGAATTTATTTGGAGATAGCGACTA
>SAAR01000503.1 GCA_009916335.1 Erysipelotrichia bacterium
ATCATAGGTTTATCGTAAATAGGTACGAGCTGTTTACTCGCCCCTCGTGTGATGGGGTAAAGTCTTGTCCCGCTTCCTCCGGCTAAGATGATGCCTTTCATTTATTTCCTTTAAAATTGATTTTGTTTTGTGCTAAGTATTGTAATAAATCACTCCTTAGAGTCTCCAATGCGTCACTCTTTTTCATCTGTTCACCATAAGAAAAATATATCTCAGATGTATATTTGCTCTTTAGAGTTTGTGTCCCGGCATAAGAGAGCTCTTTGCGCTGTTCCTGTCCAAAGCTTTTGGACTTAGCATGAAACACATAGACATCATCAGCGATAGCCAGCTCATAGCCAGCTTGCAGAGCTCGTATGCAGTAGTCTGCCTCTTCGCCATAACCCACAGGGAAATTCACTTCGTCCATATATCCTATGGTGTCTATAAGCTCACGACGCATCATAAAACAAAAGCCATTGACCAGCGTAACTCTAGGGTATGCTCTCTTGGAGATGTGCGCTACCGCATGCGCCATTGCCTCTACACTCACACCGGATGGCAGGTCATTGACTACAAACTTACCTTGCTCATCTCTCATCAGTGGAACACTCTGATAGTTTGCCGCATTGGACAGCGGTCCGACTATACCGATCTTTTGACTTGACTTCATACAGCCCATCAACCTATCAAGCCACCCAGATGACACCACCGTATCACTGTTTTGTAAAATGACATACGGTGCACTTGAAACTTTTAGTCCTATGTTCACACTCTTTGTATAGCCCATGTTTTCCACATTTTCTACCAAATAAACCATAGGGTCATGCGCACAATATTCTCGCAACCACTCTGTCGTAGATAACTCTGATCCGTCATTTACCACTATCACCCGGACCTCTAAATCATCCACCTTTGATTTAATTGATGCTAAACACTTTTGAAGATCATCAAGGGCGTTGTAAACAGGGATGATGATCTCTACTGTAGGATTTTTACTCTCCTCTCTCATCGCTCTTCGTACCATAGTGATGTTAAAAGCAACCAGTTGCTCCAAAGAATGATTTTCGAGCACAGCTCTTTCATAGTACCAAATCGCTTTGGCATGCATGCCATGTTTGTTGGCTTTATTTCCTTGTGCTAGAAGTGACAAATATTTCAGTCTATTCATTTCATCTCTTAAGTTTTATTTGACTTTTTTTGTTGTTTAAAAACTTTAGAAATAGTTGTCTGCGATACTTTTAAAAACTCTGCAATTTCACTTTGTTTGTATCCATCAAGAACTGCTTTTTTTACTTCTTGATTTCTTTGAGTTATGTTATCTATATCTGAAAAATAACTATTTAGTGATTTTTCTCTTTCTCTTTTAATACCATCATTTTCTTTTCTATAGCTAGTTTTTTGAAGTACTTCTAGCTTTTGCATATCGTTATCGCTAAGATCGTTGTCAAGAAGCACAAACACATTTTGGTCATAAAGCAGCGATCCATTCATAAGTTCTTTATTTGTACCAAAAAGCAAAAAAGTAGAACTGCTCCACAGATATTTTCCTAGGGCATCTGTTATTTTTGCTTTTATGGGGTTTCTCTCTATATAGCGGAACAGTACATAGAGATAACTTTCATCATAAATATAATAATTTTTAAATCTACCTTGCCATAAAGGTCCTACTCTTTTATATTCTTTATTAAAATATTGTGCATATTTTGAATTTATCTGTCTTGCGATAAGGGAAAGATTTTCTTGTTTTGTCTCTAACAATAGATGGTAATGATTGCTCATTAGACAAAGAGAGTGTACGATAAAGTCATACCTTTCTTTTGCTTCTAAAACTATCTGTAAAAACTTTTCATAATCTTGAGGCTTTAAAAATATGTTTGTTCTAGCAACACCTCTGTTGATGAGATGATGAAAGCCTGCTTGCTCTACTCTTGGTCTTCTTGGCATGCTAGACTAATGTAATTTTCGTTTTTGAAAAATCACAGAACTGTTTAAACCCACCATCAAATGTCACTAATTCTGAACAATTAAAATAGTTGCTAAAAGCAATATGATATGCATCAAAGGAGTGTTTATAACTAGAAATTTTACTCATAAGAGTTATAGTTTCACTATGTACATCCGCATTTTTAACATACTTTGACAAAAAATCCAAGTTCAGTTTTATAACATTATTGGGTTCTTTTAGTTTTTGACTTACAAAGGCAAACTCATACAAAACAATCTCAGATATTAAAAGTTTATTGCTCGCAATAGCAGATTTCAATATCTCCTGAGAAAGCTTTTTTTGCTCTGAATCATCTACATTTTTACAAAACGCATATATTAAAACATTTGTATCAAGATATATCATTTATCATTCCGTCTGTATTTAT
>SAAR01000504.1 GCA_009916335.1 Erysipelotrichia bacterium
CGGAAAAGCAGCTTCCAAGTGCTTTAGCGGCATAATATTATAGCTGGAAATGTTGATGTATCAAGTCTATATGGTCTTTTTTAGTGTGCGAAAGTTGAGATAATAAGTTGTAAATTACATTTGAAAACTGAAAATACTATAAACCTTATTCATACAATACTAAGAGCGAGTACGTGGATAACTAAGTCAATTGTTATTAAAGCGACGAGAAAAAATCTCGTCAAACTGTTTTTTCGTTTTATTATTACAGTTATATATGGTAGAATATGTATGTGACGAGAAAAAATCTCGAGGAGGATAATTATTATGCTACTAGAATTTAAGGTTAAAAATTTTTTATCATTTAAAGATGAGCAGATTTTCAGTATGGTTGCTTCTAACTTAACGGAACTTCCGGAAAATCGAATAGAAGTTAGTGAGGGTGACTTATATCTGCTTAAGTCGGCCAGCATTTTTGGTGCTAACGCAAGTGGTAAAAGTAATTTGCTAGCAGGAATAAGTTTTATGAGGGGTTTTATATTAAATTCTGTAAAGGATTCGCAAGATGAAGGGAATATAGCAAATATTTCATTTGCACTCAATACAGAATACCAGAAAAAGAACACTGAGTTTGAACTTACTTTTTTACATAATGATCTTTTAGTAAGGTATGGATTTGAAATTGGTAAAAAGAAAGTTGATGAAGAATGGCTATATATCGATGAAGAACTTGTTTTTCTTAGAAAAGATAGCATTCTTGCAGAATTTAGTATCGATTATATCAAAGAAGACGAAGCTTATTTAAAATTCAGCATGACCAATGAGAAATCATTATTTCTTACCATTTTATCGACAACGAATACAAAGTTCGCTGAAATTATACTGGATTTTTTTAGAAATAATATTAACGTAATCAATGGATTAGGAATAAGTAGAATAGATTTTACTAAACGAATGATCAAAGACGGTGACAAAAAATTCAAGGAGCAACTCTTAGAAATGCTCAAAGTTGCGGATTTTAACATTAACAATTTAGAAGTCAAAGAAAGTAAGTTTCAAATTCAAAATGTTGATGACAGCGAAATACCTGAAGAAATTCTTAACCAACTGAAACTCGATACAAATAGACTTCTTTCTGAACATAATGTATATGATGCTAAAGGTGAAATTGTAGGCATTCATAAATTTGATAGTGAAGTTTTTGAATCGAGTGGCACTAACGAATTTCTGAAAATTGCGGGACCAATAATTGATACTTTGCAACATGGTAAAATTTTATTTATTGATGAAATAGATGCACAACTTCATCCATTGATGACACGATACATTTTGGAATTGTTTAATTCCGAACATAATAATTCTGGGCAACTAATTATCACAAGCCATAATTCAACAATTCTAGATAACGAATTACAAAGGAGAGATCAAATATGGTTTGCAGAAAAAGATATTTTAGAAGCAAGCCATTTAACTTCATTAGCCAACTATAGATTCAAAGGTGAAGTTGTTCGAAAAGATGAAAAATATGAAAAAAACTACTTAAGAGGAAAATATGGAGCGATTCCATTCATTAAACCCTATTCAGTAGAAAATATCTTCCATAGCAATTCGGAGGAATTTTAATGGCTAAAAAGGATAAATTTAAACGTTTTAAAAGAGATATTGATAGCCATACTATGGAAGAAATCGAGAGATTCTTAATTGTTTGTGAGGGTGAAAAAACAGAACCTCTTTATTTTGAATCTTTTGAAGTATTTTCCGCCAACATAAAAGTCATAGGTGCAGCTAAAAACACTGAATCCTTAGTTAATAGTGCTATAGACTTTAAAAACAAAGGAGAATATGACCAAGTATGGTGTGTATTTGACAAAGATAGTTTTAATGACCAACAATTTAACAATGCTTGCAGTAAAGCAGCACAAAATGGGATGCATGTTGCTTATAGTAATCAATCATTTGAACTTTGGTATATTTTACATTTTGGTTTATTGGAAAGTCAATTGGATAGACATCAATACATCAATAATCTTGACGTTTTTTTCAAAAAACAGTTTGGAAAAAGCTATCAAAAGAATGACATAGAGACATTTCAACTTTTAAGGCCCTTCCAAGAAATAGCTATTAGAAACGCGAAAAAACTTGCTTCATATTACAATCCTAGTAATACTCCTTCTAAAAGATTTCCAGTAACTTACGTTTTTGAATTAGTTGAAGAACTAAATAAATTTTCTCGTAACAATAGATGGGTTTCAAAAGACCATTATATAGGTTGAATTAAATACTTTACATCCGCACGCACAGTCGGTCAATCACCTCAAGGGGACGCCCGTTCACATCGGCTAAGAAACCGCGGACCGCCT
>SAAR01000505.1 GCA_009916335.1 Erysipelotrichia bacterium
TGGAGTTTAACCAATTTAACTTGGTTCTTTAAGGTTTTAAATCAAAATGCAACTCTCAAATCACATTTTCAACTGACCAGTTTAGCAGTTCGTTTGACAATGAAATGAGTCTTGATGTTCCTATGAGCGGCATTATTCCTGCTAGTAATGGTGACTTTCACTACATTGTTAAACGGTATGACAGGTTTAATGATTATGCGTACAGTCAATACGATATGGCGCAACTCCTTGATCTGAAAAGTGACAAGAAGTACCGACCAACCACACAGGAGATGCTAAGTCTATTTGAGTCAAAGGTTTTTAATCAAGAAGCTAAAATGGCAATGCTCTCTTTTCAGATTTATTCGATGTTGATTAAACACTCCGATTTTCACGCAAAGAATATGGGAATATTAGAGATAGGCAAAAATAAATTTATTGGCACACCGCTATATGATGTTATCTCCGTAGGAGTCTATAATGGCACAGCTGATGACTTGGGACTACCTTTAAGTAAAGAGCAGCGAAAGAGAAAAAAATACACCTTTGAGGATATGCTCTTTATCGCCAATACTCTCAATGTTCCCACCATAAAATCCAAAGAGATTATCAAACGTACCATTGAAGTTTTTTTAGATCGTTTTCCTGCCTATATTGAAAAAACAAAAGCGCTTGAAAGCTCATATGCTTTAGAGATGCAATCTACACGTATTGGTAAAAAGAGATTTTCAGAGCGGTTACAAAGCCTTTATGATAATAAACTCATCGAGCTTAAAAAGCTAGGAGTTCTTCAAGCACTCGGCATTGTTGAAAAATATGGAGGACTACTGCATAGAGAACAAAAATCTAGATTTCAAAAAAACAATGTTACTACGTGAGATCGTTTTCAATCAACATCTTTAAATAAGCCGATTTACTCATTTTAAGTTCTTTAAGCTTTTTTTCCAGCTTCTCATATTCTTCGGCTTTGATATTGGTTGATACATTTACAAACTTTTTTTGAGCTTTTTTAAGACTCTCTCGTCTCTTTTTATCCCGTTTTGAAATAATTTTTAGTTTTTCTTCTTTATTTTTAACAAGTATTTTTACTTCGTTTAATGTTCTGGAGAGAAAGTCAATATCCGATGATAATTTCCCTAAATTTAGGCTATTTTCTTGAATCATAAGTTGCTCCATAATGCTTATTAATAATATTATATATAATATATACTTAAATGAAACAGTGTTATTCTTTTTTCACCAAAAAAACAGAGACAATTTATTGTGTCTGAATCACTAAAAAGGAGTTGTTAAAATGCGTGCAAAATTTATGGTTTCAGCCAACTTAAAATCTGATGTTAATCACTATCTTAACTTTGATGAGGAATTGCGAAAAAGGCTCTTTAACGCTATCGTAAATATCCCATTCATTGATTACAGGGTTATGTTCTTTTTCTTGCTTCAAGGACGGCGTAAGGCTGAAGTTTTAAAGCTAAAATGGAGTGATGTTGATTTGGAATTGGGTAAGTATGTTATTCAAGATAAAAATAGTAAAACATGTGATCGGCGAGAGTATCTTTTAGATAATGCATTATTATCTGAATTAAAGGCATTAAAACAATTGAGTGGCAATAATGAATATGTGTTGACAAACCCTAAAACCAATACAAAATTTGCAGATATTCCTAGACGATTTTGGGAACACATTAAAGAACAAGCAGGCATAGATAATATGAGAATACATGATTTTCGATATCTCTTAGGTTTCACAATGGTTAATACTGGTGTACCTCTTGAATCTATCGGTAAAGCTCTAGGGCATAAAAACTAAGTATAACTCAAAAATATAGTTTAGTTTACTTTTGACATATATATACGAAATCTAAAGTAAAAGGGGTAAGTTAATGTACAACAACGATGCAAAATTTCAAACAGACTATGAATACAATCACGGCTTAGATGCCTATATGCAACAAAGCTATAAGATGCCCTATCAGCCTAAAAGCTTGAATGAAAGTTTGGCAATACTCAAAGAGTATAAAGATACATTATCCAAGGATAAGTATGCTTCGATTGAAAGCACCATCCGAGGACAAGCCATAGCTCATCAATATTGTGACCGTGAGGACATTGATAGATTGGTGCGATTAGCTAAAGATGAAATAACGTATGCAGAGGGTAAAAAAGAGATCGCTGAGAGCATTGAAAAAATGCTTGAGCATAATAGACGAAATAATTAAAGTTTTCTAAAAAATAGTGGTTTTTGCACGATTTTGCACAATTAAAAATCATACTATAACCCAAATTGCTAGTCAGCATAGCTAAAAACCAACTGCTGTTTTGCTTTAGGAAGCTTAAAAAAGCAGTCAATGGAATAC
>SAAR01000506.1 GCA_009916335.1 Erysipelotrichia bacterium
CTTGAAGACAAAATAAATCACTAAATTGTATTTGCATCATGCGAGGCTCTGTCTATTATCAAAGTGCAGAACTAACTAAGGCTATCTTTTGTGCTGGCGCGACCAAAATTGAGCGTATTGATCCAACACATCCTCATTTTCAAATGGTTTCATCATATAAAACCATGGAAAGCTATCGTAATGTTTGGAATAACTTCTTTAATTATCTGAAAGAGCATTGGTATATCAAAGATTCTGAGCAAATCAGTAGTGAACATATTTCCGCTTACATGGATTATAAAATAGAGTACTATCCTTCAAAACAATATCTTGAAAAAATATCAGCAGCACTTGGAAAGCTTGAAATTGCTTTAAAACTTTACTCCCAGAATAAATATGGAGAAGCCAAACCATATGATTTTTCAATTCGACAAGTAATTTTAAATCATGCACGAAATTTTGAATTGGTAGCTGATAATTATCATAACCGTGCATATGCTGATCCCTTATTGCTTATTCAAGCTCTTCGTGAGGATTCTTGGCACCAAATTGCTGCACGTATTGAATATGAAGGTGGTGCAAGATTGGAAGGATGTGCTTTAATTAAAAAAGAACAACTGCTTGGATTCAAATATGATCCTATTACCAACGAGCATAAAGGAGTTTTGCTAACAAAAGAAAAAGGTGGTAAGGTTGGTGAAGTATTCATCAGTCAAAAAACCTATGAACGACTAGATGCTTGTATTGCACTTTACGATGTTTTTAAACTCAAACGAAGTGATTATTATCAAGCAATTAAAAAAGCATGCCAAATACTGAATATCCCAAGTGAAGGAACCCACGGACTACGTTGTAATTTTGCTAAAAGGAGAATGTTTGAATACGCTAAAGCCGGGTACTCTTACGCTGATTCATTACAGCGAGTGAGCTATGAGATGAAGCATAACAGAGCAAGTATTACAGAGCATTATTTGGGTGAAAGAATCCAATAATATTTTAATAACGTATGTGATTACAACAAACATTGTTATTTAAATGAAGCTACTGCGTGACAGCCATTAAGCATAGATAATAGGCAAAAGATAATTCTTTTATATACTACAATATAGTATACTTATAAAATATTTTATACTATTGGAATAAAAATGGAAGCACTTTTTTACAAATCCAATCCTTGGTGGGAAGAGTCATTTATCTTGAATGCCATTCAAAGAGATATTTATTTGAATGAATTGGAAGGATACATCGATAACAAAGATATTATTTTTCTAACAGGTCTTCGTCGTGTAGGGAAAACGACCCTTCTTAAAGGCATTATAAATCTACTTTTACATGTAAAGAAAATTGATCCAAAGTATATCTTTTATATCAGTTTAGATTTATATGCTCTTGAGGGGCTCAGTATTGCAGATATTGTCACAGAATATCGGAAGCTACATAAGCTTCCAAATTCACAAATGATCTATTTATTTTTTGATGAAGTGACCTCTAAAAAGTCCTATCAACAAGAACTTAAAAATCTCTATGATTTAGGGGGTGTTAAAATATACGCTTCTTCTTCCTCTGCATCATTGCTCAAAGACAGCCAAGCTTTTTTAACAGGTCGTCAGCGTTTGGTTGAAGTCATGCCACTCTCCTTTGAAGAGTATTTGCAATTTAAAAAGATTGTGATTAAAAAAGCAGATGTTCATTTGGTGGAGAGTTATTTTGAGGAGTACATGAAAGATGGTGGAATGCCTGAGTATGTTCTAACAGGAGATATCTCTTACCTTTCCAATCTCATTGATAACATCATCTACAAAGATATTATCGCTTATCACAAAATCAAAGATGAACAGATGGTCAAAGACTTTTTCAAACTCTTGATGGAGCGTTCTGGTAAGCAACTGAGCCTTAATAAAATGGCGAATATTTTAGGTATCGGTGTCGATACGGCCAGACGCTTTCAAAGCTATTTTGAAGAAACTTACCTTATCTATACTGTTGAGAGACATGGTAAACTTAATGAAAGACTTCGACATCCTAAAAAAATCTATGCTGGAGATGTAGGTATTCGCAATCTGATTACAGGATATCGTGATAAAGGAGCTATTTTTGAAAATCTTGTTTATCTTAAACTGAAGCATAAAAACCCTCGCTATGTTTATGAGCAAAGCAATGAAATAGACTTTATAACGGATGATAAAACCCTTATTGAAGTGAAATACCATTCGGTCTTAAACGATAACCAGCAAAAGCTCTTTGACACTTATCCAGCGAATAAGCGCCTTGTCGTGAATAGTGTTCAAGCGTTTATGGCGTTGTAGGCTTTTGATTGAATCAACACCTAAAACTTAAAGAGCTGATG
>SAAR01000507.1 GCA_009916335.1 Erysipelotrichia bacterium
TGCGGTTGGTAAACTGTTTCAATGCGTCTTAAGACGCTTGCCAGTAATATGCCCTTTTAGGGCTTGTGCAAACCACCAGTTTAACTGGTGGTTTTGATTATTTACATAGGTGTATAGTGCCTAATAATTACTCATATGCTTGCATATACCATAGGGATAATTATATACTTATTGTATGGCTATCATATTTATCGGTTTACCATTGTTAACTTGCGTGTTCGTAAATATGGATAGACTCCCAAATGGACTTGTGTGTATCGTGTCTCATTCATTCTACTATTCCTTTCCTTTGCCATTGATATATAGACTGAAAATCATTAAAATTACTTTGGCTATATTTTTACATAATAAATTACGAGTAAATGAGGGGTTTTTATGAAACGGTGTGATGGCAGACTTCTAAAATCTATTAGTCCATTTGTAAAAATAATTCCATACATTATGACACGGCGTAGCGACGCACAAAATTTTTATAAGCAAATGATGTGCACCGAAAAGATCGATACCTATCTCAAAGAAAAACAGGAACAGGAACATAACATTAATTATATGCATTTTTTCATTGCCATTTATGTACGCCTCATTTTTGAACGGCCTCAATTAAATCGCTTTGTTATGAATAATCAAATATATGAACGAGATAATATTCTAATTTCAATGGCCGTCAAAAGATCACTGCGTGATACTGGAGAGGAAACAACAGTCAAATTTTCTTTCACAGGACGTGAAAACATATTTGAAATAGCACAGGCTATTGATCAAAAAATATTCGAAAGCGCCCATGAGGTTAATTCAAACGATGTAGACAAGATTGCATCCATGATTATGTCACTGCCTGGTTTCACAAAAAAAATGTTGATGGCAATTTTGAAAGGATTGGATAGACACAATCTGCTGCCGAAAGCCATTATTGATATTAGCCCATTTCATACATCTTTATTTTTTACTTACCTAAAATCAATCAAATTGGATTATATCTATCATCATTTATATGATTTTGGGACAACTGGTATCTTCGTTGCACTTGGGAAAGTAAAAAAAATTCCTGTAGTGGAAAATGACACGGTAGTAATTAAAAACTGTTGTGAAATAGGCTATACATTAGACGAGCGTATTTGTGATGGTTTGTATTTTGCTAACTCCTTAAAGCTTGTCGAAAAATATCTTGATAATCCCTATCTCCTCGAAAAAAGGATATCGGGGGAGGAAGAAACAGAAAGAGAAAAACCATATGTAAATATTTAGCCTCCAATTGAAAAGTTTTTCAGGCTTGGATACACAAAATAATCCCCTGTCGAGATTATAATTATAACCATAGGCCAAATATCAGAAATGGCATGATTATTATGGGGGATACCCCGGGCGTCGGCTACAAGATCAACCGTGACTTTATCAAAGATCATCTCTGCATGATGTAAAACAAAAATCGGAAGCACGCGCCCCAGACGAGTGCTTCCGGGCAAACGATAATCTGTTTACCATCATGCAGTGCGAGACGGCTGAGTCGATCAGGAATATAGATGCAATATGCGCTACTCCTGTCCTGCCCATATACTACGATTGCTGCCGATAAAAAATACGAAGATCAGTAGGAAATCAATGAAGTAAAAATGTAATTGCCATTGGATAATTATAGTAGAGCAAATTTCGGGATGTTTATGCTTACGTATTCTATGCCGTGCAATAGCAAGATATCATGGCGAAAGCTGCCGTATCAAAAAAATGATACGGCAGCTTTCATTTGTGGTATTAAATATCGTATAAGAGAAGCTGGAAACCAAGGAGAAAAACCGGTAATAAACATGCAGGAATAGATACCACATGTTGTAAGTTTTGCAAATTCTATATTATAAATATCAGGAAAAACAAAAAAACGATAAAATTACTTAACTTAGAAAATAAGTTAAGTAGATGTATTGTATATTATTTTAACGTATGATACCATAAATTGGAAAATAAAATCTTACAGTATAGGATGTCCCAATAAAATTTTCGTTTAACCATTCATTAAAATAAGGGCCTAAATCTTTCTGATGTATATGCATTTAAGTTTATAAAACTGTTTTATTAGTTTTAATTTTTGATCATTATTTGCACTGTGTGAAATTAATGATATAATATATTTCAATTAAGATAAACACCTTTACATAAAAAATTAAAAATGGGGAATAAATATGCGAATTTCAGAAGACAATACGAAATCAGCTAAGGCCAATCAGTCCACAGAAAAAGTTCTGAAAATCATAGAAATTTTATCAAAACAAAATGAATCGGTGAGACTGCAGGATCTGGCGCAAAAACTTGATATGAATGCAAGTACAACG
>SAAR01000508.1 GCA_009916335.1 Erysipelotrichia bacterium
ATTTCGATGAAATCCGTTATCTTCTCATTTTTTTATAGGAGGGATTTCCATGGAAGTTATGGTTTACCTGTTGAGTAAGTTCTTCAGTAATTGTTTCTTTATCTTGAGAAACACCAGCATAGAAAAATGGCATTTTTGATGATCCGTTTATTTCATTAAATGTTAACCAGTATTTTACTTTATCTTGGTATCGTTTAACCACAGTTCTGACATACTTTTCGTAGTAGTCTATGACCTTTTTATTTGCGAAACCATTAAAGTTATCCGCTAGATATAGTGGCATTTCACCACTATGTGTAATTGTGATAATTGGTTCAATTCCAAATTTAAGCAACTCATCAAATAAATCATCATAAAATTGTAATCCTTTTTCATTCGGCTCATCTTCAACACCAGTAGGATAAATTCGAGTCCATGCTATGGAAGTCCTAAACGTTTTTAGTTTTAATTCTGCAAAGAGAGCTATATCTTCTATATATCGATCATAAAACTCTACACCTCTGTGCTTTAAGTTACCCGGTTCTGGTTTTTCTGTTCTTTCGTTTTGTGTACCCGGTACAACATCTGCAACAGCTGGGCCTTTTCCGTCTTTATCCCAAGCGCCTTCAAAATGATATGCTGCTGAAGCCGAACCAAACAGAAAGTCTTTTGAAAAATTATTTTTATTAGTCATGTTTTTTCCTCTTTTTTTTTAAAAAAATTAAACTTTTTTGCATTTTCTTATTCATTACCAATAAAATGTTTGAAATTTTGAGGTTTGATACTCAAACCAGACTCTTTAAAAAATTCACTTTGTATGTTTTGATTAGTCTAACTTTTAACGAATAGAGTTGAGAGTGATTAATTCACCCACTAACCCAACTTTAATCCCTTCTGCAATCTTATCCGTTCTGGTTTCATGCACCAATTGAAATTTATTTTTTTTGACGATTTCTTCGTTTTTACTTTCAAAATTACCTTCGAATGGTTCATTTGAACCTTTTATTAAGACAACAATTACTTTAAAACCAGTCTTATCAACAATACAAGGACTGTAATGAAGCGTTGAGCTGTACATTTCAATTATAGTGCCTGCTGGTACATAAAATATCTTCGCATCCTCTTGCGCGTTGAAAACGCCTTCTAAAGCTTGTTCTCTTTTCCCTAAAACCATTAATACATCCGTTAACACAATATTTACTTCGCTTCCTTGGTGGTATTCATAAGCTGAAAAAGCAGTATTGTTACCTGCACATTCGCCTGCTTCTACTGGAAGACCTGCATAGACGTCGGCTTCAATCTTTTTAATGATTTCGAACTTTTCTAACTCATCATTAGATGGAGAATAACTATTCCCTTCTTTAGGAATGATAATTTTTTTTTCTGCATACTCTTTGATAGCCGCATCATCATAGCCCTCAAGAATTGTTCCATAAGCTTTAAATTCTGGATGGGTTACGTCAAGTATTGTGTAATTTGGATTTACTTTGCGAACTGCTTCTAATTTTCCCATTTTTTTTCATCCTTTTTAAAAAAATATCTTTAAGAGGTACCAAGACCACTCAAAAGCCGTCTTTTAATCTCTTAAAGTCTATTTGTTTTAATTATTTTATTTTATCGAAATAAGGTACAGCAGTTTCTGCTAATACAGCATTTAATTCTTCAATATTTTTCTTACCAACTATATTCATCCACTCTTTACCAGCTTCTTCGCCTTCTTTAGCAAACACTTCAATACCATTAGCCCAAGTTGCACGGCCACATAAAACTCCGTTGAATTGAGAACCTGCTGCATGCGCAAATTTCAATGTATCTTGGAACATTTTAGCTGATACTCCAGCACTTAAGAAGATAAATGGTAAGTCTGTTGCTTCACTTTGTTCAACAAAATATTTTGTTGCTTCTTCTTTCGTATAAACAGGCGTGTTGTCTCCATTGTATCCTTCAACATAAGCCATATTTACTGGTACTTCTACTTTTAATACATCTACTTTGTATTGTGGTTTAGAGAACTCTTTCATCATTTCGTTTACTTTGTGAGGTTTTACTTTTGCATATTCTGGACTCTTAGCATCGTCATTTTTTGCATCATAAGACACTAATTCTAAGAAAAATGGAATATCTTCTGCAGCACATTCTGATCCAAGTCTTTCCATGTAGACATGTTTGTAATCGTTGATTTTTTGATCTTCGTCCACGTCATAATACAAGAGGAATTTAATGGCATCTGCTCCAGCTTCTTTCAAGCGGTAAACAGACCATTCTTCTAATAAATCTGGTAAACGACCTGGTTCAGTAGCATCGTAACCAGTTTTTTCATAAGCTAAGAGTAAACCACATTGT
>SAAR01000509.1 GCA_009916335.1 Erysipelotrichia bacterium
GGGTATTGCGATGATGGAAAATAGCATTAAGCACCACTTTAGATGCCCTGTTGAAGATGGGTATAAGGTGAATTAATATGCAAGAACTTGTCTCAAAATCAGATGTTATGAATGCTGTGTATGACTATTTTGCACACGATATTCGTATGACTTTACTTGTTGGAGATATGGGATTTTCTGTTTTAGATCAATATTTTTCTTCTCATCTTGAACGTGTCTTTAATGTTGGGATTGCTGAACAAGCAACAATTAGTATCGCCGCTGGGATGAGTATGGCAGGTTTGCGCCCGATTGTATACTCACAAATTCCTTTTTTAGTGATGAGGGCCTATGAGCAAATTCGTTACGATTTAAATGAGCATAGAATGAATGTAAAACTGATTGGAGTGGGAGCAAATAACTATTTTGAGAAATTGGGCAGAAGTCATTGTTTGGATGAGGATGATATTGCGATGATGTCTATTTTTAAGAATTTTTTGATTTTTTCTCCGACACAAGAGAGTTTAGAAGCAAATATTAAAGAGGCCTTAGAATATGATGGACCTGTTTATATTAGAAGCAAATAGGATAGAAAATGGTACAAGCAATTGATAAGTACAAAATGGATTCCAATAAAATGCTTTGGCATTTAGAGAATGTTGTCAAGTGGCAAAAACATGAACATGTCGCTCCCATTCATATTGATATGGGGTTAAGTAAAGGGTGTAATCAACACTGTGTTTTTTGTTATGGAATGTTCCAAGGTAACGCATTTAAAAAAGGGTATGAAATTCATTTTTCAGGAGAGCCTTTATTTGATTTTTTAAAGGACGCAGCAGCGCTTGGCGTGAAATCAATCGGTTTTATAGGCGAGGGTGAACCACTGGTAAATCCAGATGTCTATAAGGCGGTACGCATTGCCAAAGATAACGGCATTGATGTTGCTATGTCTACCAATGGAGAGTTGTTAGAACAAAATGAGGCTTTAGAAATTCTCAAAAGGTTGACATATTTACGTTTTAACGTGAGTGCTGGAACGGAAAAAGGGTATCGTAAAATTCATAACGTGAAACCGAATGTTTTTGATAAAGTCATTGAAAATATTCGATGGTGTTGCAAGCTTAAAAAAGAGCATAATCTCTCTGTGACCATTGGGTTGCAAATGGTGTGTATGCCTTTTGCGATTGATGAAGTGTTGCCACTGGCAAGATTGGGCAAAGAGTTGGGCGTTGATTATTTGGTTATTAAACATTGTAGCGATACTCCAGATCGTGCTTTAAATATTGATCATTCAAAATATATTGAAAATACAGAGGTATTTAAAGAAGCTGAAAGTTTATCGGATGAACATTACTCTGTGGTTGTAAAATGGTCAAAATTGACCAATGAGGGTAAAAAATGTTATGACACATGTCAGGCCGTTCCTTTTTTCATGATGCGTGTGACAGGCGATGGTAAATTGTTCCCCTGTGCGCAATTTTTTGATTATCGTCGTGAAGAGTTTATGATTGGGGATTTGCGACAAACGCGATTTAAGGAGTTAATGTTTAGCAAACGCTACGATGAGGTGGTTAAAAACATTCAGAGTCTTAATGTCCATAAAGAGTGTATGACCAATTGTAAAGAAAATTCAATTAATGAGTTTTTGTGGGATTTGACACACAATAAGCCTGAACATCTTAATTTTGTGTAATGAAAGGGTAGTGTATGGCATTAAATTGTACAGAATTGCTTATTATAGAGTCGGTGTTAAAAAAGGACTGCAAATCAAAAGTAGGTTGTTTTGGGTATCCTGACCTTTTAATCACAAAAGAACAGTTAGAAGAGTATTTTAGTAATTATCCGATACATCTTGTAAAAAAGCGTGAGGATTCTGTGCAAGTTGCGAGAGATCACGGCCGAGAAGTTTTGAAAAATTGGGTTCCTGAGTCCTACTCATTTTTTGAAATGTTAGGTGTAGAATTAGTAGTTTTTGATTTTAAGAAATGGAATGGTGAAGAGGTTATCTTAAATTTAAATGACCCTGTTGATACCTCGTTGTATCAGGCATTTGATCTGCTCATCGATCCTGGTACCACGGAGCATGTTTTTAATATTGCTCAGGCAATGAAAAGTATTGCAATGATGGTAAACGTGGGTGGTTATATTTACCATCAGACACCTCTTGTGCATATTAATCATGGTTTTTATAATTTATCACCAACGTTTTACAGCGATTTTTATAAATTAAATGGTTTTGATATTAAAGAGCTGAAATACTTTTCTAAAAGTCTTGACGCACATGGCTTTATGGTCGCACGAGAGGATTTGGATCCTTATGCAACATTTTATGAGGTTAAATC
>SAAR01000510.1 GCA_009916335.1 Erysipelotrichia bacterium
ATGCTCTACCTTATAAAAATTACGATCTTTCTCATCTTTACTTCTAAAATAGATTTTTGTAGAAAATGGATTTAAATAAATTGTTTCTTCGGCATAAAAAATACCATTTTTATACTCATGAATAATATCTTCACCCATGTGTTGTAGAGTAACCTCTATAACAAGAGGATAGTTCTCCAATTCTATATCATTTATGTCGAAATCTGGATATTTATCGTATAAAATTATACGTTTTTCTAAATTGTTCAGTTTAACCTTGTCAAAACGCTTGTAACCAAAGTTACGCTGAGAATAAAATCCAGCAGGAGATATTGACTCACTTGCCATGATATTATTAAAATTAAGCGTTGTTGTTGGTATATATAGCCTATTTGGAGTCATAATTCTTCAATTTCTGTAGTTAAACTTGTTTCGTATAAATTAGTCGGAATGACATCAAAAATGTTTGAGAGATTATCTGAATGCATAATATATAGTGATTGATATGTGCGAGTGATAGCCACATACAATGGATTTCTATCGTCAATACCTGCAACTGTACATTCAGGTAAAAATACGGCTTCAAATTGTAATCCTTTTGAGCTATGATAGGTCATTATTTTAGGGTTACTTGAGTTGAAATTCAGCTCAATATTATCATTAATTTTTGCTTCAACGCTTAGTCCTTTACGTGTTAGATAATCAGAGACGTTTCTTACATCAGCATTATTTCGCAATAAGATACCCACATCTTCAAAATTTCTATTTTTGATTATTTCGGCAATGGCATCAAGTTCAGCGTACAAAGAGTTATATTTGAGAATTTTAGGGAGTTCAGTTCCTTCTTTTCTACAACGATTTTCTAAGTCATCATTTTCATTGTTTATATATTCTGCAAGACGAGCTATTTTTTTAGGTAATCTATGATTAAACACTAGTTGTTCAGTTGGGTATTTTGTAATATATGCCATATCGTCCATAGAGATGGCTGTTTTATTGGTGAAGAACTTGTATAATTGTTGTGCTGAGTCTCCATAAAGTAATAATGCTTTTGTTGCTTTGCTCTTGAAAAGTAAAATATCCTCTTTGGAAAAGTCTTGTGCTTCATCAACAATGAGATAGTCAAACTGCCCTTTTTTCCAGTCACCTTGTGTCCAAGTCTCACCATCTTTACACCAGTAAAAGCATTGGTTGTAATTCTCCACATTACTTGCTGAAAGACCAATTTGAGCAATTCCATCTTTCATATATTGTTTCAATGCTTTAGTAAAAATAACAAATAAAAAGGAATTTCCATTTTCCTGTATTTGCTTAGCTTTCCATAAAGCGAGAATCGATTTACCACTACCTGCACAACCCTTTACAATGAAAGAACTATCAGTACGCTTGTTGATGATTTTTACTTGATAATCATCAAGTTCCTCTTCTTTTACATAAAAATCTCTTTTGGGCATAGCATTTTATTTATTGAGTTTATATCCATCAATTATCCTTTCGCCAAGTGAACAAGAACAAAATTTCACAATATTCTGCCCATTCCTTTGCAATACATATTTTGTTGTTTCATTTTTGTTTACAAGCATACTTACAAAGTTTGTATTACCAATTACTCTGTAACTCACTTTACTTAGATCACTTGCTTTACTTTTATGCGATACATAAAATTTTTGTTGAGTAAAACACTGCTCTGTACAGCTGCTTTCATTCTGATAGCACGACAAAGGTAGTAGAGTCTGATAGTTTTTCAATTCTCGTAGGGCTTGATTTACTTGACTATTTTTCAAAATAGGGTTGTATGTGTTGTTGTGTTCCGTTTTAGTAGTTACATCCAAAAGCGTACATAAACCGCTTTCTGAAAGCATAGGAACAAATTTTATCACAAAATCATAATAGGAATTATCATATTCCCCTTTGCCTGCGGAAATGATCTCACATATCATTTTGAAAGAGAGAATAAAGTCGAACATCTGTCCACTTATTTTTTGAATGTTTATTTCGGCAACAGAATCAAATATTGATTTTATAGGTTTTACATTATTTAAATATTTATAAGAATAACTTAATATTCCCTTAAAACTTTCTTGCCCTATTAATCTATCTATTCTATATGCATTTGTATTAACATCAGCTCCATAGAGCTTAACTATCTTAAATGATGGGGAATAAAGTACACTAGTAATTCCACTATGTAAACATACGCGAGAAAAATGGACTCCCGAAGGAACAGTATATCTTAATAATGTTGGAGCATATACGGTTAGGTGTATATCGTAATTAGGAACATTCGTTGAAGGAGATTCTTCTGTATAATAAGATATTAGTTTAATATCATTACTTA
>SAAR01000511.1 GCA_009916335.1 Erysipelotrichia bacterium
TTTTGAGCTCCTTTTTCTTTTTTACTTCACTAAAAACGGATAAACTCAGCGAAACTTGTAAATTCAGGAACATATATATTTAGCCATTGGCATATCCCAGCGGTAAAAGCAATTCCCTCTCTTGATTATTAAATCTCATAAGTAGTACCTTTTTAATTCAACGTTTAGCCCATGAAGTGTTCTATATCGGTAAGAAATAATGCAATCAAAAAACAAATATTAACTATAATAGTGCAGTTTGAGAGTAAAAAGGATACGAAATAGTGCAGTTTAAAAGATTAAAAGAATATCTTTGTCGTGATATTTAAGAAATATACCGTCATGAACATCAACGAATATGCGCAGATTGTAGCTGATCAAAAGGAGGAGTTGGCATTAATCAACCCCAAAAATTTATGTTCCCGAAAAGAAGAGAGCCTATTTGATATAGACAGTCCATTAGCACAAATCGTTATAGGAGTACGTAGAAGTGGAAAATCAACAATCTGCCATAAGGTTCTCAAAGAAAGAAACATTCCTTATGCCTATGTGAATTTCGATGACGAACGATTATATCGATTAGAATCCAAAGACTTAAATTCTCTATTGGAAGCAATATATATGGTGTACGGAGATTTTCAATATCTATTTCTTGATGAGATACAAAATATTGCAGAATGGTTTCTTTTCGTAAACAGATTGCTTAGGCAGAAAATTCATCTTGTTATTACCGGTTCTAATGCCAAACTTTTAAGTAGTGAGCTCAGTACCCATTTAACCGGGCGGTATAATCAAATAGAACTTTATCCTTTTTCGTTTACTGAGTTCTGTCGTTACCGAAAGATAGATATGAAAGATATATCTACCAAGGGTGTAGCCTTCAAAAAAGCTGCATTTGAAGAATATCTCAAAAAAGGAGGTTTTCCTGAATTGTTTGAGGTTAAAAATAGTCGTGGATATATTCAAGGATTATTCGATTCTATCATACGTAAAGATATTCAGCAGCGTTTTAAAATAAGATACATAGAATCATTGCGCATGCTTGCTAATCACATGATAGATAATTTCGGTCAGGAAATTATCTACTCTGACCTTGCAGAACGCTTTGGATTTGGTTCTTCGCATACTGCAGAAAACTACGTTTCATATTTGAAACAAACATATCTTTTATTAGGCATTCATAAATTTTCATTCAAAAGTAAAGAGCGCATCCGCAATGAGAAAAGTTATGTGGTTGACACCGCCTTTATTACAGAGAGAGACGATGCCATGAACGGACAAAACATAGGATGGAAATTAGAAAATATTACTTATGTTGAATTATTGAGAAGAAATAAACCTTTATTTTATGATATTTTCTATTATCGGGAGCAATATGAAATTGATTTCGTAGTTTGTGAGGGGAATAATGTGAGGGAATTAATTCAGGTGTCTGTTGATATTTCTTCTGCAAAAACTTATAACCGGGAAGTATCTGCTTTATGCAAAGCTGCAACTGATTTAAAATGTAATAAGCTGACGCTGATAACCATGAATGATAATAGGATTATAGAAGAGAATAATCATACCATACAAGTTATATCAATTATAGATTGGCTACTGACTTTTTAGTATGCCAATACAGCTAAACAATAAAACGATTCATAATTTCGATTTTAATTTAATCTAATCAAAAATGGATAAAGAGTATTTAGATAGTTTTGAAGATAAGCTGCAGGAGGAATTGCTGCGCTTGTGTACATCATACAACATGCTAGATGGTAAACTGCTTGCCACCGATGACATAGACAATCAGTGGAATGTGCTGGCACCAGAATACATGGCAGATGCTGTGGGACAAATCAATGAATATCCAACTGTGTCGGTCGCTTGGGCTGCTTATCTGGGTTTAGCCATTGCTTACGGATGGGACACTGATTGGGATTTCATTTCGAAAGCTGCATACCAATCGTTCTATGGCGAACAGGGTTTTGATGATATGGATGAACATATAGTAAGGGATTTGCTAGGTATCCCCTTGGATAGCGAAGAGGCTCAGAATTTGGAAAGTATGATTCGCAGAAGTGCACAAACAGCGGTGACGCTCATTAGAGCTGAACAGATAGAGCCTCAAAGTCCGATGGCTTTTTATGTTTTTGCACGCGCCGTGAAGGTCCTGTTTCGCATAGGAGCTGCCATTGAGTTGAAACGATTAGGATATAAGTTCGAAAAGGTAGCGTACTAAAGGTTGATCCCTGCTTTACGTGCCTGAGAATGTTGAAACGGGCGTTTGATGGAATAGAGTTTACCGTCCTTAATAAACTTTGCGCCCGTCTGTTTAAACCAGAATGAAACGTT
>SAAR01000512.1 GCA_009916335.1 Erysipelotrichia bacterium
TTACATGGCAACCGCATGGGGCACAATTTACTATCATTGAGCATGTTCCAGATGACAGATTAGCCATTATTATTAAACAGCCAGAACAACTCTCTCCGAAGGTTGTTTTGGAAGGGTTAGGCTTCACGCAAAACTGGGTTAGAATACTAGGAATGCGAAGTGAACTTTTATAAAATTACCATGTAAATTTTAAAGAATATCAAACAAGAGGTTAAAATGTTGGTTTTAAAGAAAAATTTTCATTTCAATATAAAAGCTTTTACTTAGTGTAATAATAGAAATGGTAAACAATATATAATATAAATAATGCTACATATGCAGGTCACATTCTCAGAACATTACACGGTTATCGTCTATACCGGAGGGTTTTATATTTTATTTCCCGATAAATGGCTTTTTAAAAACAATAAGACTATTTTTTACCCCGAAAAGACTAAAAAAAATCGAAAAAAAGAGGACATTTTTTATTATAAGCATTACCAAAATTATGTTCACATTTCAGGAAGTCTATTTCGGTTATGGCAGGAAAAAGGAAAATTAAAAAAAGAATTGCGCCGTATATATTATCGGAGAAAAGCCATTTTTAAAGTTTATTTTTGGAGAGGTTCGTTTAATGCTTGGATGCGTGGCATGTATCCTGAGTATGCTAAACGACATCAACAGCTACAGATGTTAGATAAAAAAATGATGACATTTGGAAGTTTTTTGAAATACTTTAGTGCCAAAACGATAAAGGAAGGTTCGTTGGCTTGGGAATATCACACCAAAAAACACTTTAGGCGGACTTTAACAATCAAACAACCTAAAAAAAAGCCTGATAAATATCATATTAGCAAAAAGCTTTTAGAAACGATAAACTTGATACAAAATGGTAAGAATATACAAGTGACCAAGATGAAAAGTCTCAATCGCCTTAATTACTTAGACATGATTTTTGATTATGAGGTCTTTTACGATTTTGCTAGATTTATTGCCAATAAAATTCTAAGTCGTTTTGAAAGCGGTGAGAGTCTTTGTGCGGAAGCAAATGTCTCAAAAGAACAAAAATTAAGAATTTTGACTATATCGACACAATATATTAATGCCTGCTTTAACGATACCGTTTGTGATATAGACTTACCAAATAAAATAGCTACTATTTTTGATGAAATTGTGGAGATAGGCGATACTAAAAGGCTTTACAGCCATGTGCGTAGAAACACCCTAAGAGATGCGGATTTATTAGCGATAAAAGAATGTTTAGGATTTTTTATTCATGATAACGATACATATCCTTCATTTTGGAAACGAGAGTATGATATTGCTAAATACTATTGTGTCTCTTGTTCTGATATGCGTTTTAGATTGCAAGAACATTCTATTCCAAGGGTTCGAGATATTTTAAATTTTGTTGATGCTTATGTTGGAAATAAAAGCAATCTTATAGAGATCTAAATAGTGTATAATACTGTTCATTTACTCCAATACGAGACTTGCATCTTGGCAAGCAAAACATGATAAGAGATTTCTACATCGAATGCGATACCACTGGATATTATATATGGTCAAATAATTTTCGAAAATTAAATGCGCATGGTTTTTTCGAACATTGTGATGACGTCAGTATGGTATGCGGCGTATATTTTGTAAAACATGGAGAGATTTATTCTTTATATGATTATAGTTTAGGATTTTTTGAAATCATTGTCTTGTCATTAACCCATCGTTCTTTACGAGAGATAGGTAGATTTACCGAAGTTTTGAAAGACAATCGAAATGAAAGTCAAATGATAACAGGTCATAGCTTTATCGGTAGTTTTTACGATGCTTTTCTTTGGGTTGATGAGAGGCTAAGGATAAGAGACGGTAAAAAAGCAGACCAAGGCATTATGTGGGATAGAGTCCACAAAAAATGCATTTTAAGTGATAGGTACCGTGACGACAACTATTACCATGTTCTTGAGCAAATACAAAATAATCCCAAGCGTTATTCTTACATAGAGCTTACGCAAAAACAAAAAGATACGCCGATACCAAAACGTAAAGAGTGGAGTGAGGAAGAGATAGAGGAAATCTGGCAAATAATAGGCTCTTTTTATGGGGGCAAGTAGAGAATCTTGTTACATGTAAACACAAAAGGGCATTGATTTGCAGTTTTTGAAGACTCAAAAATACCAACCTTCTTTTTCTCTCCAAGCTTACATCGATACGTATTGGAGCTTTCAAAACGTTTCGTCCAAAAGTATTTTAATGCCTATTGTGCCGGATGGATGCATGGATATTGTCTGTCAAAAGCGGCAATGGATGCTTGTCGGAGCGATGAGTGAGAG
>SAAR01000513.1 GCA_009916335.1 Erysipelotrichia bacterium
ACATGGATTGGCTCACGGGATAGAAACTCTAGTAATTTGGTTTCGTCTGGTGAGTTGGGTATAACCTCACGAGCAGTCATGGTTTTTTTGATATCTTGTAAATTTAAAATATCTAGAATATCTTGTTCTAATTCATAGAAATTATGTCTCTTCTTTACGATTTCTTGTTTTACAGGAAATTGTGTCGCAAATAAACCAGTATTTAGTAAATATTCTTTATATCTATCTGGCTCATTTTCAACCTTAATTTTAGCGTAAGATTTGTCTACGTTTTTCGCAAATGGCAAGTCATTTCTATAAACAAAGAAAAACACCCTTCTTCTACGTTGTGCTCGACCATAATCAGCTGCATTAATAACACGCCACTCGACAGAATAATTAAGTTGATTTAAAGCAGCCAACATAACCGCAAAGTCGCGACCTCTTTGCTTTGATGGCGCTTTTAATAATCTATCTACATTTTCAAGAATAAGATACTTAGGATTGATTAAAGTAACTGCACGAATGATATCCCAAAATAGAACACCCTTCTTGCCCTCAATACCCTTTTCATTTTTCTTGCTTCTAGCTACAGAGTAATCCTGACAAGGGAATCCCCCTACAATCATATCTGCATCCATAGATTTAAATACATCGTCTGGGATTTTAGATATATCTTCATTCAGATTCATACTATCTGGATAATGATAGCTATATACTTCAAATGCATCTTGAGACTTTCTAGAAGGCTCCCATTGATTACTCCACTTAGTTTTGAATATATCTTTAGCTGAGTTCTCTAGGCCAATCCGAAAGCCACCTACACCAGCAAACAGTTCTAAAACTTTTAACTCTTTCATCAGTGCGCCTCCATTCCTAAACTCTATTATACACAAATTCAAGGAATAGATCAAGATCAAATTTGAAATTTCATTATTCTATATTCAAAATTTTCCACATATATTCTTTGTCGATAAACAAAGTCTTCTTCTTAATTTCCAATCCATTATCCAACGTATAAATAGAACTATCTTTAGTTCCTTTCGGTCTAATCTGAAGTGGTTTAATAACTCCTTTTTTAGGCAAATTATCTCTCCATGTCTCAGAGCCATCTTCAGATATCACTTTGGTTATTTTAATTGAATCTGTTAATAGCATACCTTTAATATGTTCATACATAGTACGTACTTGTTCAATAAACTCATCATTTGGAATCCAGTCAACAAATTCTACTAATTTATATTTACCTTTTTCGTATTCTTCCCAGACGGCAATAATATATTCAGTCTCTACAAACAATGTATACCATGAAGACTGATCAAATTCATCATATAGGATCTCTGTAAAGTCAATTGTCGGGAATGACATATCTTGATTACTATTTTTGTTTAACCGTTTTGTTATTGTTTTAACAGCAAACCCATTCTTCAAAAATTCTTCCGTATAATTGACATTATTTTTTGTATGATTCCCAAATAATCGATGCGTTAAATTAGCGATATAACTCTTTCCATTTGGATTCCCTTGATAACCAATTAGTTTGCATATTTCTTCATCAGTTTTATTGATGTAACTTGATACAGTTTCCACAAGAACCTTATAAAACGAAGTAGCTTTTAACTCCACTTCACTTATAGTTCCCAACCGATTCACTTCACTTGGGGCTAATATACGTCTTACAAAGTTCGTCATATAGCCAGATTTATAAGAATATGCTCTAGATTTTGCAAGTTCTTCAGATTTTGGTTGTTGTACAAAATCTTTCCCTTTACCTTGTCCTTTAGTACAGGCACCAAGTATTTTTTGTTGCTTTTCACTAATTTCATGAGCTTTACCAACTGCTATCATCTCAATGATATTATTATAGTCAATTTCAACTTGAGCTCTATCTTCTTTTGGTAGCTCAAATAATCGCGCCTCAACAATAGGGAAATCCTTTATTGATTTATTTTCCTCATGTAAGTATATAATCAATAGCATCTTCCCAGTTTTATGATTAACATGACTATCCTCAAAAGGAACTTGATAATCGGTCATAAAGTTAATCATCCCTAATACCAATCGTTCCTTTGCTGAGTATGTACCATCTTTTAATTTTTTAATAGGCGTAACTTTTAATTCAATACCATGATATTTGAAATCTGCCTCTTTATCTGAATTTGCTGGTATTCCGAAATAGTCAGCTTGAATCATATTACCAATTCGCCCTTTATCACTTCGTTCCGAACGGTTTGGCTCTAGCCACCCTGATTTATCGATTTCACCCAACTTTTTACCGATAAGTTTATGTGCTTCCTTAACAATGTCTTCTACAGACCACGTTTCATCAT
>SAAR01000514.1 GCA_009916335.1 Erysipelotrichia bacterium
AGTCAAACCGGACACATTTTTTAGCTTTGATGGCGTCTTCTAATTTTCCAAAAAGCTCGATATGTTTGTCTTCTAAAGTCTCACTCTCCACATGCGCAAGGATAGGGTGTTCGAGTTGTTGAGAAACTTGTTTTAAAAGTGCATGGGCTTTTCCATAAAAGCTACTCCCAGAGTTTTTGGCCATTTCATCTAAAATACCTAAAATAATACGATCGTTTGAATTTAAATGATCATTGGCTTGTTTGAAATCCAGTTTCCACATTCGCCCATGCTTAACCGCGCCGTATTCACCTAAGACTTCGTATAAATCTCGTTGAATCGTTTTACTGCTAACTCCCATCTTTTGAGAAAGCTCCCCTATACTGATGCCACTATGGGATAGGTTAAGGAGATTGTAAATGGTATTAATACGTTCCCATTTAGAATTGGTTTGAGGTTTTTCAATTTGGGGCATAGCTGTCCTTGGCTTCGTAAAATGGTCTTTTATTGTACCATCTTAATACTATTTTTGGACATAAAAGTGACCACCTATCTTTTGATCCAACCGGTGTATGCTGTTTTTTATTAGCACGCATGGGATAAAAGTGATCTCTTTATTTTTGACTGATCTAAAAAATTAAAAGGCCTTGTTGAAAAACTTTCAAATGTTAGATACTTTGTATTATCGTTCTTGGAAGGGTGGCTTACATCACCAGAGTCCTTAAGGAAATAGTGTTCTACTTCGTCTTTAACAAACGAATCTTTTACATAAATCCAATAGACACTCTCATTAGGTTCTTGGGTAGTATAACAGGAATCAAAACTACCTAATTGTTCATAGGGAACACAGATTTTTGTATACCCATATTTTTGAATCATTTCATCAATATAGAGATATCGAGGAGAGCTTTGTTTAAAAGGGGTCATGACTCCTCTGATTAAAATGGGTGGCATAACCGATTCAAGGTATCGGTGAACCGCTTTAAAAAGAAATTTCTTAATCAAAAAACGTGCTTCTTGTGAATCAATGTATTTTTTAGTAGAAGAGCCATCTTCTTCATCGTGTTCATGAATCCATTGATAGGATTTTCGTCTATTATCCCATGCTTCAACCCTCAAAGAATATCCAAAATTAATAATGGGCAAATAGTAATTTTGCGTGCAAGCAAGTTGGCTAAATTTCGTTTCCAAAATGGCGCGATATTTTTTATACACAAAAGTATATTCAATATCAAAATTATATTTTTTGTTGCGACTAAAGTTTTTTGTAATGCGTGCTATTTCAAGATTATGTTCTAATTGCATTTTTAACTCCTTATCTATGCTCTTTTTGGATTACCTGTTGTGTGTGCTATATCCCATAAGTTGTAGGCCTTCTTCTGTTGCCTTAGAACAACTTTGGCATACGTCTTGATAAACAGACATAAACACCCTCCCCTTATCGTCTAATTAAATCATCAATGGTGTAGTTACTACAAATAAAATCTGCTACTTGATGTCTCATATGTTTCAAAGTTTCGATTTTGTTCAAAAGTTCTTCTTGTAATGCTTTGCGTTTTTCATACGTAGAGACATCTATGGTACTGTTTTTCGAAAGATGAAAGTTCTCTTTATTGTATGTATTCGTTAATATATGACATGTAATTTCTTTCATATTTTGTTTCAAATACCCTACATTATAGTGGTCTCGTACAAAAGAGTAATACACTTTTTCATTGAAACACTCTTCTAATATAAAGACACGCTCTTCTTTATTATTTGGGTCAATAAACGCAATACCTTGTGCAATAAGAAGATAGTTTTTGACATGATGATTGAACTCTTCTAAATCCTTATTGAGAACCAAACGCCATTTATCTGTGGGTGACCCAAACGAAGAACTTATTAAAAAACTTTCATCTAAACGAAGTGCTAAATAGTGATTTGCAAGCACATTCAAAGCATCAATGACTTTTTCTAAACTTCGTAGTGAATCGTACAGAGAGACAAGAGAATATGGTTTCATTCCTTCTTCTATAAATGGTTTGTATATTTTTTTACTGATTTTCATAAGATCACTTAACATGGAAACTCCTTTAATAGCAAAGCGGGATATGGATGTGTAACAATGAAATTATAGCTTCATAAAAGGACACTAAACTGTCCATTAAAGTTACTATGATTTCACAATTAAACAATCAAAGGATATTCATGATTTCATTTCAATTATCGCGTACAAAACCTACACCTTTACAGGAAACTTGGCTTATAAGATTCTTGATAGGCTATCTTACTACCATGGCATGAAAGAATCAGAGCTTATAAGCAAGCTTAAATAATGAAATCAAAAA
>SAAR01000515.1 GCA_009916335.1 Erysipelotrichia bacterium
AAAAATAATTGTTTTTTATCAGGAGAAAATACTTTCTCACCTTCATCTATGTCGCTTTCGATAAAGATCAATTCGTATCCTTCAATAATATAATGGAGGCATAATTGTTCAGCCAACGTTGTTTTACCAACGCCAGGTGCTCCAGTAATTATTAGAGTGTTTATGTTATCAACTTTAGACTTTGCTACATCAAAATCTCGAGTTTGCACATAGTTATTAACATTATTTTTGATCTGCTGAAGAATATGTTCACTTCTTCCAATTACGTCATTATGCAGCAAAGAAAAAAGCATTGATGTACTATTCAGCCATAATTTATAGTATTTTCTTTCGATATGTTTGTTGTGAGAAATTTTATGAGTTATATCATCTATTGAAAGAATGTCATCACTCCTCAAATATTGATCTCCAAAAATATTGATGAGCTCTTTTTTTCTCGTACTGGTTAATCCTTGGCATATGGCTAATATATATCGCGAAGGCTTTAAAGCTGTAACCTTGGGGGCTTCTTTTTTTAAATGAGTAATTAGAGACGAATAGCTGGATTTTACGTAGTGTTTACTTTGAATAATGACATTATCATCCCCAATATAAAATCTGCCATCCATTCCGCTATCTCTGCCAGGCATAAATCTTTCGATATGCAAATTAGGATTTTCGGCTGTAATAAGATCAATAACTAAATCTTCAAAGTCTTTGTCATTTAACCGGGAAAAATCATAGCTATTCATACTGTCCCTCATGAATATAAATTAATTGGTTTATTTTCATTCATTGATTATGTTTGTAAAGATATTTTTTTAAGATTTTTGACGTCCATCCAGTTCTTTATCGAGTCGTAAGAAAATGGGTTATAAAGTATGGGGATAAGATTACTATGAAATCTCAATTTAATGCTTGTTGCTTCATCTATGTCTTGAAGTAGCAATAAAGATATTGGTATTATAGTCGCTTAATAATTAATTCGGTATGATGAGATGACAAAATTAAGCGATAAATGTGATTGTGGGAAAGATAATATTGAAAAAAGTTTATACCCAAGTACAATTTTTCATTTCACAGAAAAATATGAAGATCTTGTTAGTATAATATCGGATAGCTCCTTTAAAGCATCTTATGCAAATGAGACTATTGTTGGGTTGAACGCTGAGAGACAATTTGGTATACCAATGGTTTCTTTTTGTGATATTCGATTATCTCAATTAAACGAACATACCGCAAAATATGGTCATTTTGGCATAGGGTTAAAGAAAGAATGGGCGATTGAATCTGGACTAAATCCTGTCAGTTATTTAAACCATAAATGTTCAATGTTTTCATATTTTAATGCTCGGATTCAGAGGATGAGCAAGAATTTGACGAAAATACGTGAAGAACATGGCATATTTGCCGCAATATACAAGCGTGAAAAAAGAAAATACCGTGATCTGATTAATGTCATGAGATACATGAAAAATTATGAGGGTCGCCTTATACGTAAAGGAAAGATTATTAATGAAAATTATCGATTTGCAAATGAGAATGAATGGAGATATGTACCTGATATCAGAGCCGATCTCATTCCAATTAAACTTGTAAAAAATGATAGTGATTCTGAATGGAAAATTAGAGCTAACGAGAGGCTTTGGAAACATGAAGATGCTATGCTTAATTTTGAATTCGAAGATATAAAATATATCTTTGTACCTGATCAAGAAATGGCTATTAAGTTAATTGGTTATTTAAACAAAAATATTGATGATTCTGAACTTCCTTTGATGATATCAAAAATATTTATATCAACTCAAGTCTTTGATGACTTATGATAATGCCCTTCTTTATCTTTACATGGAGGGCTGAATTTACTTTTTGCTTCTGATGCCATCAATAATTTTTTTGTCGTGCGAGATGATATATTTGTCTGCATTGTTAAATATTAGTTGATTAACTGCTTCAGAGTTTTGAATGAATGAAGAGGTGATTTCATTGCCTTCTGCGTAAATGATTACATCGGGAGACAGAGGGTAAATGAAATTTTGGAAGTTGTATAAGTCGCTACGAGACTTGCAAATGATGGGTTTGTCACATGAAATAATACATTTCTTTTCATATCTGTGAATTTTCAACCGGGTGCTAATGAAATTCGTTAATAAAATTGGGAGTATTATTAACTGAAGCCCCTTAACTAATACTTTAACAGCTTGTTCATTATTCCCTAAGTTTTTTGTTACTTTTTTCTGTATGTATTTTAAATCTTTTTTCTTTATGAAAGAAAAATTATCCCTTATATACTTCTCTCTGTATCTGTATATGTCCGTTAATGCTGTAC
>SAAR01000516.1 GCA_009916335.1 Erysipelotrichia bacterium
CTGATATACTATGCTATACTATATATAGCAGTTTTTTTTTTTTTGAAAATTTAAGTTATGGTTTTTAATGAGTAAAAAAGTCCTCTTTATTTTATAGTTTACGAGGTGAATAAATTAAGAAAAAATATATTTGAAGGGATGGGTAGGGTACCCTATTTTGACACAATAGGGAAAAATGATCCGACTCTAATATCGTTTTAAAAAACTGAGAAATTTGGTTGAGAAGGAGCAACATATGCAAAAATTCACAAAGATAACTATTGAAAAAGACTACTTACCTTATAGGAAAATAGAACTAAATTGGTTGAAGAAAGAAAGCAATCCGAATGCTGAAATACTCAGAAGTATGATTATATTTGGAAGGAATGGGACAGGAAAAAGTACTATTTCTAAATCTATTTCTAGTTTAAGAGATATAAGTGAGGATATTAGTGGTACTGAGTATTTTGACAGATTTTTATAGAACTAGATCAGATGGTATTTAGATTTATGAAGGATTGTGAGACTTTGGGTGAATGTCAAAAAGAAGTTTAGTAAATACAAAATATGTAAACAGAACCGCAGTAAATTATCTGCGGTTTTCTTGTATTCTGATTATCTGTCAGTATCAGACACCATGTATTGTAAATGAAATTTAAGTTCTGTTCATGCTTTGACTTTTTTGAGAGCTAAGTTACATTATTTCAGGGAACTTTAAACACTCTCAGAAATAGTTAAAGTTAGGCATAGAAAATGGTATAATAGGTGGAGATATAAACGTTTTCAAGGAGTAGGTTTTGGAAGAGAGCTTAATTAAATCAAAACAACGTGTTCAAAAACATGGAGAAGTCTTTACACCTGCTTGGATGGTTCAGAAAATGCTGGATACTCCTGGAGTGAAAGAGGCTTGTGAAAGTGTATATAAGACCTTTTTAGAGCCATCTGCAGGCGATGGAAATTTTTTGCAAGCTATTTTAGAGAGAAAGCTAGAGGCTGTGGTCAGACAGTATGACAAACGAAATTGGAAAACAAAGTCTTTGATTGCTCTCTCGTCCATATATGGCATAGAGTTTTTAGAAGATAATTTGGAAGTGGCACGTTCACGGATGTTTCTTTGTTATTTAGACTGGTACGAGCAAGCTTTTGGAACTAGACTAAATAGCAATAATGATATCTATCAATCAGCACACTATCTTATTCATAAAAATATTGTGAGAGGAAATACCTTGACTCAGCAGCATCCAGTTACAGGGGAGCCTATCAGGTTCAATGAGTGGCAACTGGTCAAAGGTCATCCAAGTTTGGTAAGAAAAATTCCTTTTGCACTTTCAGAACTTTTGGGTAAGGAAGTAGAAGACGATCGGACAGTCGTGGAAGGACAACTGAGTTTTTTTGATATAGATGATGAATTTATTATTGAGAATGAATCTGTTAAAAAAGCAGATACGATAAAAGAGATAACTATTCAAAAAGTGTATTTACTAGGAGATTAGGCTATGATTTCAAATTTTGAATTTTTGGCAATTGATATAGATACAGCCGAGCTTTTTAGAACCATAAATATGGCTGAAGAAAATTATACACATGGGGACTATGAAGGCACGCTGACTAAGGTGAGAAAAGTTGCTGAGAATACAGCGAGGTTGGTTGCCGATAGAGAATATTTAGATATTAGTGAGCGCGCCACCCTTAATGACGTACTAAGAGAGATAAGAGACTTTATTCCTAATAAAACAATCGTCGATCACTTTTATGATATCAAGGGAAAGGGGAATAATTCTGCCCATGTCCTTAATCCAGAAGATGCGACAAAAGAAAATGCCTTAAAATCACTAAAACAAGTCTTTGACATACTCGCTTGGGTCATGCTGACCTATATTGAACCGGATATTAAAGCCAGTGCAATCGGTCAGTTTTTAGAACCGAGAGCACAAGAAATGTACACTACGGCTGAGCGGAAGTTTATCTATATTCAAACAGTTAACAATGAAAGTGGACTATTTAATGCCTTCGAAGGAACTCAAAAAATTGGTGAGGGTAGCGTTTCTTCGGATGATATTGAGACAGATTGGTCGCCAAATAGTGACTTTTTACGTACTGTTGCCCCAAAACGTATTAATCAATACATGAAAACATCTGGTCTGCCTTACACGCTTGGTTGGGTAGAGCTTGCTTACAAAAAGGCGACCAAGTCCTGGTTCCATGATTATGATGTGCATAATATCTTGAAGCGTTCAGGGATTAAACAGGCTGAACAACTGGAAGGAACAGAGTGGTTCAAGACGGATTTAGAGACAGCTAAGGCTGCTATTAAAGCTG
>SAAR01000517.1 GCA_009916335.1 Erysipelotrichia bacterium
ACCAAGTTTGTGTATAGATATTTTGATAGCCATGTTTTCTTAAATAATCAATATAGAGTAAGTAAGCATTGCTTCCATAGCCATTCCCTCGATAGCAGGGAGAGCATATATCCATACCAATTGCTATCTTTTCCCCTTGTTCATCAATTTTGTATTGTTCATTAACGAAATAATGAGAAATATAGCCGATATGTGTTTGTGTTTCATCGTTAATGCATACTTCAAAACGTGTACGCAAATCATCGCTTTGTTTCATTGCTTCTATTTGGATAAGTTTCTTTTGGCAATAATCTTTCCAATCGAAGTCATCTTCTTGTACATGTTCCCAAGGAGCATCCCACAACATCCATTCTGTATCTATTGTATTCCATCTGATGATGTCATCAATATCACTTGCTTGCATATCTCTTAATATTACTTTATTATTTTTAATCTGCATCATTATCTCCTATTATTAGTAGTTTATTTTAACAGCACTCCTTTTGCTTTGTTAGATGTCTTTTTCATAATCATCAGCTCCTTTTTATAAATATAGTGTAGGGCTAAATAAAAAGAATGTCAATATAGTATAATGCCAGAAAAGACGTTTAAAAAAAGATTCACATGAAGTGAATCCTTATACTTTATTTGAATAATTCGTCTTGGTGTGTCGCAAACAAGTATTCATCAATTGTATTTTTAATGCGATCTTTGATTAATTCTTCAGGATCGTTTGCTAATTCACCACATCTTACCTTTGTGTATTGAATTGGCATAAACTGTGATAATACAGCTAATGAAACGCCATATTTTCTAAGGTTGGCAATCAATTTATCTTTCGCTGCTTTCACACTTGCTTCTGGCATGTAGTAACGGCTTCGATCAGAGAATGAGAATTTACGTTTAAACCATAATTCGTTATCATCTCCATGGTAATGTTTTGCCCAGTTTTTAGGCTCTGCTAGCATTGCTTTTTCTAACACATCAATGAAATTAGATTTTTCATCATCATGTCCATGTAAAATCATATCTTCCATATAGGCTAAAGCAAATAGTGCCTCACGCATTGCATAAGTAAGTCCTGGTCCTACTTTTAAGATACCAACACCATCTTCGATTAATTCTTTTAATTTGTACTTTGTTTGATAATCAGTAGAATGTCCTTCAAAAATCATGGTTGGGTATGCTTCAATAGAAGCCATTAGATCAGCTGCTTTGCTGCGATCGTATTCTGTACATCCTGCATCTTTTTCTTCTACACCTGGTTGAACAACAACACCAATCACATCATTCCAAATGTTGTCTAATCCCTCTTTTGCAAATGCTTCTTTAAATGCTTTTACAGTAGCTTTAAAATCTTCTACTCTTGTTACCTGCATACCAGCATTAGGATCTTGTGCACCTCCTGGAATAGGTACTTCACTACCAACGATATAAACAGGAGCGATAGCATCTGGGTTTGTTTTTAATAATGTCTGATATGTTTCATCACACACTTTTGCTAATGTAGCACCACGTCTAGCGATAATTTCATCACTTAAACGTACTTCTGGATCATCACTAGCCACTTTCATACTTGTGTCGATATGAATTTTAGTGAAACCAGCAGCAACATAACAACGCACCAATTCTTTGGCATCTTCCATTGCTTCTGCTTCATTTTTATTAGCGAATGTCAATGGTCCTAAGTGATCTCCTCCTAAGAAAACACGACTTTTGTCGAAACCGACTTTATCGGCAATCTGCATTACGAAATCTCTAAAGTCAGCAGGTTTCATTCCTGTGTATCCACCGTTTTGATCAACTTGATTCGCTGTGGATTCAATTAATACACATGAATGATCACGCTTTGCACATTCTAGGGCAGCTTCAATGACATAATCGTTGGCACTACAACAAGAGTAAATTCCAACTGGCTGTCCGTTTTTTTGTTTAACTACTAATTGTTTTAATGGATTTGTATTCATCTGATGAAAATCCTCCTTTACACTTGCATTATAGTACGCTTTTAGCGTTCTGTCTAATGGTTTAAAGAGAGTTGTTAGTTTAGATAAATTAATTATTTAAAAAGATAAAACAAAGGCTAATTTGCCATTGAAACAAATAGCAACAATGTCCATTGTATAGAGGATATAAATAATTGTATTGGCACTTTTATTAAGAAAAAGATATAATAGGAATACATGAAGTGAGGAGTGTCTATGAAATTATTATTTAAATGGTTTGTGAAAGACTATCAAAATATTGAAGATGCAAAGGTAAAGGCAGGATATGGAAAGGAGGCTAGTATTCTTGGCATCTTTTTGAACATCTTTT
>SAAR01000518.1 GCA_009916335.1 Erysipelotrichia bacterium
CTCTTTAATACGATTGCTTTATCACAAACGTATTCATTATTGTTAATTCTCCTAGATCCAATCGGTGAAACAACCATAACGACTGGATCACCACCAAACATCTCAACTGCTTTCTTTGCATACTTTTCAGCAGAGACAACAGATGATGTCACAAACACAACATCTCTTAACTTAGACCTAAAATCTTCTCTCAAGATATCTGTATCAATAGATGGTAATAAGTAAGATTTCACATCTAAACTAGAGCTTGTGCCATGATAATATTTCATTAATCCTCCAGTAAAGCGTTGAGCCAATCAATTTTAGCCAACATTAGTTCATCATACGCTTCTTGAACTGTATCTTCATATACAATAAGACCTGGAAACATTTCAATTTCAGCAGAGTATAACCATCCATCATCTACATCATGAAACTCCTTGATAATTACAGGTTGCTTTTGTTCTATGAGGTTTTCTATCACCTTATCCAATGTTCTGTTCTTCATATAACTTTTTACCAATCTTTCAACTTCATTTTGTGACATCTTCATCGGTTTGTTTTTAGTTAGTTCTTTTATATCAATAGCCATTTTCATCAGTACCCAAAACAATCACATCAATACCATTTCTACCAAGTGTATAAAATAAATCTGCAATATTAAATTTTGACAACATCAACTCATCTATGATTAGCTTTGAAGCCCTTTTTCCATAGATTATACCTAGGACACTATCTGTGCCACTCCTAGCAGAAAATACCCTATCTTTTAAATCAAAAGGATATGCAATTCTTGCTAAAATTTCACTTGGAACTAAAGCTACAGCATTTTTATCTTCTCGTAGCATCTTGATAGCCTTTGTAGTCTTTCCAGAACCTCTTGGTTGAACATTAATTTCTAACATATACCATTCTCCTTATTTATACCCAGCGGTTTTACCCGCAATTGCTCACGTTTAGACATTAGGATTTTTCCTAATTGGTTTTGTCCTTGCAATGTGTTAATATCAACACCCCAGATTTTATCATGCCAACTATTACCTTCAAGTAATTCGGCATCGCCTGTTTGGTCTAATAATTTTGCCAATTTAGGGTCAGAGAATTTAGCATCAATAACTTGGCGCATACGGTCAACCTTAATAGCTTCCCAGTCAGATCGTAATTTGACTTTTCGACCTTTAGATTTTGCAATATTTGGTGGGATTCCGATAAAAGCAAGGCGCTCATTATGGGTGGTTACTTTTCCAGCTTGGAATGCGGCTTCACCATTAAGATAGGTTAAACCGTCTAATTGGACGGGGTAATCTGAAAAATTACTTAAAAAATAATAGTTGCCACGGAATTGTGTAATTTTAGACATTTTAAACCCCTTATTTATACCCAGCTTTAATTGCTGATGAAACAGCTGTCAGCATGTTTTCGCTTGATTTGTCAACTGTATATTTAATATTTTCCATTTGATCTTTTAGGCTACCATTGTTAATGCCCTCTTTAACCATTTGCATAGCATTAATGCGATGGTTAGATGCTTGAATCATATTATCCGAATAAGATTTTAAATCATCATTTTTTCTATAAAAATCATCCTGTAATTCAGTAATTAAATTTTGATATTCTAAAATCCCATTATCCATTCCGTTGTTAGCAATTGATAGGTTTCCAGTAGCGAAAGCATTTTTCCAATCACGCTCCCAAATATCATCAAACTTTTCCATTGTGTTCTTGATGCGCAGTTGTAATTCTTGATCGATCTCGTCTTTTTTAACTTCTTCTTTTTTCAAAACTTCTTGTTTATATTCTTTTTTAACCTCTTGTTTATTCTCTTTATTAGAACACCCAACCAATGTCAAGACTGCTACCAAAGCAATAATTGTAGTTAATTTTTTCATAATTTTCTCCTTTTAAACTATCGTTACCAGATAGAGTCTGAATCTTCGGTGTCATCATCAACCATTTTCATAATCCCAACGGTATATATCACAAATTCATCCCATGTCGCTTCCGCTGATACACTTACACAATACCCTAAATCATGATATTTACTAATTATTTTTTCGAGATCGGTTTTTACCTTATCTTGTTTTCCACTCAAAATAACCTGATCAATTTCTTCAAATTTCATTTTTTCTCCTTAATATAGTTTATTTCCAATTTGTTTAAGGTTATCCAACAAAACCTCAGCCGCCCCTCTTGCATCATCATAACTCTCAGAATCAATAAAGTCTATAATACGCCACACCTCGGTTATGCAATCTGTTGTCTCTTCCTCTATAATATCAACTTCTTCATTTAAAACCTCTTGTATTTTGT
>SAAR01000519.1 GCA_009916335.1 Erysipelotrichia bacterium
CTCTAAAGGCTTGCATTTTGTTGAATGGGTTGCTCGGCATGTCCCTTCCACTTGTAAAATGGCAGTCTTGCTTCCAATGCAAGCTGCTATTGGTAACAGTGGCGATATAAAGATTTTTAAAAAGAAAATGTTAGATAACTATACTTTAGATGCAGTGTTTTCACTTCCGACAGAAATGTTCTATCCAGGAGCTGCGGCGGTAGCTTGTTGTATGATATTTGACCTTTCACAAAAACATGAAAAGGCAAACCGAGACACTTTCTTTGGCTATTACAAAGATGATAAGTTTATTAAGCGTAAGGGGTTAGGGAGGATCGAAAAAACTGATACATATGGAAATAGTCTTTGGGTAAAAACAAAGGAACAGTGGCTTGAATTATATAAAAATAAACGTGAAGTCCCTGGTTTATCTGTAATGCACAGGGTAACATGGAAAGATGAATGGCTTGCAGAAGCCTATATGGAGACTGATTATAGTACACTAACGGAGACTGATTTTCAAAACGTCATAAATGATTACTTAGCGTTTTTAGTTAAGGAGGGGCATATATATGAAGCTTGATGTTTCTGCATGGAAACCTTTTGTGTTGTCAGATATTTTTTGTATTTATAATGGAAAAGGCATTACGAAAGAAGAAATAGAAAATAATCCTGGAGAAATGTATGCTATTCAGAGTGGTGCGGAAAACAACGGGTGTATTGGAAAAATTGATAAGTCATATTGTATGGAAATGAAGTATACATTGGTTGAAATTCCGTGTCTTACTGTGGCGAGAACAGGAACAGCAGGGTATGTCTGTTTTCAACCATTTGGCTGTGTGGTAGGCGATTCCGCAAAAATATTACTATTAAAAAATGAAAAACAACGAAAAACAAATATTTATTTATTTCTAAGAACAATTTTGATGGCAATTAAGTATAAATATGATTTCGGAAGGAAAGTTACAGAGCAATTATATCTTTCGGAAGTAATAATGTTACCAGCATTGGATGAAAAGACGCCAGATTACAATTATATGAACCAATTTATTAATTCTCTTCATCATAAAAGAGTGACTACAAAAAATAGTAACTCGAAAAAAATAATGATGGATTTTAATAAGTGGAAAGAATTCAATTTACATCGCATTTTGAATTCTGAGATGGGAAATGGAATTGATGCGGTGCAAACAACAAATGATAATCCAAAGTATAACTATGTTTCTCGCAACAGTAATGGAAATGGTGTTGTTGCATTTGTTGATGAAATTGATGGTGAAGTACCCTTTCCAGCGGGATCCATGTCATTAGCTTTAGGAGGAAGTTTTTTAGGATCTTGTTTTGTTCAAAACAAACCATTTTACACGGCACAAAATGTTGCTGTGTTACGAGAAAAAGTACCACTGTCTATTTATACAAAACTATTTATTGCAACATTAATAAGAAATGAGTGTAAAACTAAGTATCAAGCGTTTGGGCGAGAATTAAATTCACATTTTAGAAAAGACTTTACGTTGAAGCTTCCAGTTTTACATGACGAACATGGTAAATTGATTATTGATGAGTCATATGACTATTCTGACCAGGGATATATTCCTGATTGGCAATGGATGGAGAATTATATTAAAGCACTGCCTTATAGTGATAAAATATAAATGAGAAAATGTAGAAAAAATGTAAATACCATTTTACATTCGAATAAAGGAAGGTACAAAATATGCAATTATCAAAAATTAGAATCAAAAATTATAGATTGCTTATTGATGCAGAATTGGATGTTGATGCAAAAACCACACTGATAGTTGGTAGAAATAATACTGCGAAAACATCGTGTTTTGAATGCCTTGCGACCGTATTGACAGGAAGAGGTTTTTCATATGATGATTATCCCTTGCAAAAACGAGATGAACTATATAGCAAAATAATGCAATTCATGGAGAAAAAAATCAATTATGAGGAGCTATATGAACAGTTAGAAAAGATATCACTTGAGTTCTTGGTTGATTATTCATTGGATAAACCAGAAGACAATCTTGGGGCATTGTCACCATTCATTATCGACGTTGATGAGAATACAGCGGTAGCAATAATTCGAGCTGAAAACAGACTGATAATGGATGAAAAATCATTATGGAAATTCCTTGAGAATGGTTATTATAAAGATGGAGTTTTTGCACCAGACGATGAGGAAGTACATGATATAATTAGCAGTGGATTTAATAAGATGTTTGAAATGTCGATTTATGCTATAAATCCTAATAGCAAAACAGATGTACAGATTAAAAGTCATAAAGAATTAAATGAACTATT
>SAAR01000520.1 GCA_009916335.1 Erysipelotrichia bacterium
CGGTTAATTTTGTGTCGTAACTTAATTTTACCATTGATGCAATCCTATGGATCTTTTTATTTAGTTTTAGTGTTCAATTTCATTCTACAATTTACGAAACACTTCTAGCGTATCTACTGAAAAAGATGCCAAAACTCCTGCATTAAACTGGAAAAGTCGGTTTTTAGGGTTTCTACCTTTAAGTTGCCTAATGCCATCTTCTACATTTTGACCGTTTGGTGGAAATTTCAACTCGATTGCAAACAGAGCAAGACCATTAAGGAAAATGACTAAATCAACACGTTCTTCACCTTCGTAGTTGACTTCCTCCATTACGGTTAAACGATTATAATCAAATAGCTTATTCGCTTTTTCGTTGAATGACGTTGCTAGTGTTCGATACATCAAGTCAAGTTTTTCATTCTCAAGAAACACACCATTCTTCAAGCTATAGAGAAGCTCATTTTTTATTATTTCTTGATTTATAACCGTCAGTATTGTTTCTCGATCAATTTTCTTTAAAATCTTGTCGAGCACTTTCGTCTGCGTCAAGATTAAAAATTTCCATAGAATCTCAGGATCCATAGCTAAACGTGCAACATAATTCTTTTGGTCACGTTTTTCATATCCGTTTATAGTCACAAGATCCGATAACACCCACTGCTGGAAATCGTAACGCTCGTTTATGTCTAAATATGCCATTTAATCATCTCCTCCCCAGTAGTGCCTAAAGTGGTCCAATCCATCTATTTCTTTGAAGATTGATTCTACGATTTTCATAATTGCTTCTTCGTTTTTTCCATTTAAATCTGCTTCTAAATCATCAATAGAATGCGAATTAACATTGAACAACTTCTGAGCTTCAGCATTATCTTTATACAAATCTTTAATTCCATTAAATTTTTGATAGGTTTCAAAAATTCGTCTTAATGGATTTAACATGTAATCAGGATGCCCTTCATCATATAACCACCGCACTTCTTTCCAAAGTGCATCGTAGCTAGTGCACAAGTCATCTTTTGCGTCATAAATATGTATCGCTTTTGATTTAACACCAGTCTTCTTCAGATGTAACGTTGCTCTATCACCTGCTTGCTTACCATTGTTATTCCACCAACGGTATCTGAGATTTAGGTAAAAATGAGCACTATGAGTAAGGATGAAAACTTGTCTATTTCCTATATTCTTTAGTAAATCTTGAAGCTTTGAAATAATAAGATATTGAACAGTATCATCGTTACTATTCATTGGATCATCAAAAACGACTATCGTGTCATCCTCCTGTCCCTTTGATGCGTTGTCTAAATCATACATAAACCACAAAAACGCGACTATATTCTTTTCTCCCGTGCTCAACGTCAATATATCTCTGATATTTCCTTTGTGGTCTTTTATTTGGTATTGCCCTTTTTGATTATCAGAATCAATTTTTACTAATGAGAAGGATTGATTACCTAAGTTACCCAACAATTTATTGATGTTCTCCGCTGCTAAGCTCTCATCAACCGTTTGTTGCAATAATTCACTTAGTTGGTCTTTTAATTCCTTCAGCTCTTTCGACTTACCATCAAATTGTTTTTGCACTCGCTCTACTTCAGAATTAAGCATCCGTTCTTCAGCTTTCATCACATCATAATTGCCTTCTTTGAGAGCTTTCGCCACTAAATGTAGCAAAAGCTTATTTTGTTCATCTTTCTTTGTCTTTTCTAGCTGTTCGCCATAAAGCTTATTCTCTTCAAACAGCCTATTGGCTAAAACTATTTCATCTGAAAAGTCAGTCGGTATATCTAATTCAACTGGTGACAAGGAAACAAAAAGGTCTTTATTCCTTTTTTCCAGTACTGCTACTAATCTATCAAAACATTCGATTATCGTGAGTTTCTTGCTAGAAAGAGAACTGTTTAATTGATTCACCTGATTATGGCATTTAGGGTAAAAGTGATTTTTATCAAATCAACAAGATTATCAGTTAGTAGACCATCAGATTATCACGATTGATTTCGCTTACAATCATACAGAAAGTCCGCCAATTTCCGCCATAGGGGATTTCGACTCTACTTGTAAGTAGTCGCATAGTAATCGTGTAAATAGTTAGGCAATCGTTAAAAGGTTGGACTGTGACAAGATATTAGACAAGAAAAACACATCATTTCGGCTTATAATATTGTCGCGAAATTTGGATTATAGGGAGAAACCTCCCTTTATGCAAAGAAAAAAGCCTAATACTAATTGTATTAGACCAATGCTTCTTATATGTGGTAAAGAACTTACAGGGATACCATTTAGCACCCCTGCATGATTTT
>SAAR01000521.1 GCA_009916335.1 Erysipelotrichia bacterium
GAGCTGTATATTAATAGTTTGATCACCATTAAAATACTAATAATCAATGATATGCACAACTTATTTCCTGACATTTTTTAGTGAATTAATTCCGCCAACTGGTTAAAGTTATAATAGCCTCTCCCCAAAAAAGAAAGAAAAGAATCACTTATGGTAGAAAAAAGACATTCCAAAATATGTAGGCATAAAGCATTCACAATTTTATCTCTTATTGCTGTAGTAGTGGCAATTATAATTTTACTCAGGATTAAGAGTTTAAAAGATACATACAAGTCTGAATCCGAGGATCTTGTTCCTTTAGTATCTTTGATTTCTACTGTTTTACAATGGAAAGACTCTGCTTATTGCGTAGTAGCAGAGAGCGGAGATTTGTGTCCGATCTTGGAAAAAGAAAACGAGAAAATAAGTGAGTATAAGAAACTTACTTACAAAGAGTTTATTAATCTCTCATGTAGAGACACCTTGGTCGTTGATAGTATTTCTTTTGAAATTTTAAAGAAGTATGTTGTTCTTCCCCAGGCTCGTGTTGATTCTATTTATATAAGGAATGGAGTACAGGGTTTACTTTTAGCTTATTTTGACGATAAATGGTTTAATGGGGATAGTTTACTTACTTCACCTGAACAGCGGTATGTTATTTTTTTATTGCGACGTAATCAGTATGATGTAGATGTTGATGACGAATCTGGTTATTTATACATCAGTCCTAGTGATCCTAATTTAAAATAGCGAAAAAAGGGTGATATATATTGTAAGCAGGATCATTTGGGTAATAATCGTGTGATTGCCAGTGCCAGTGGCTGTATTGTTCAGAGTAATCTTAAAGCTATAAAATTTGGAAAGGGTATATACAAACTAATACCAAAGAAAATTAGTTTAGGGAAACAAGGCAAACATATATTGGGATACAATAATTACATAAAAGGTAGAAGTGTTTTGAAATTAAATCCTCAAAAATTATTAGATAAAGTTCATGCAAAAGATATAAAGTCTATATCTAAAGCAGGAGATAATATAGTGAGGGTTGATTTTGGCGAAGTAATAGGAGAATGTGTTGACCAGATAACAGGTAAGGTTGTGCCAACCACTAAAGCGATTATACATATGGGAAAAGATGGTGCACATATTGTTCCCACAAAACCTTAGATATTATGGAAAGAAAAGACATACTATTATCAGCGCAAAGAGCTATGCTTGGCGCAGTAACGACCAATATGCAAGCTATTACAATTGGCTATAAAAAAATGCCTGTCATCTTAAGAGTTTATTTTAAGACACAGCCAACAGAGGATGAATGTGAATTGGTAAAAGAAATTACAACTGAGATCATTGCAGATTTTAATGAGAAAGAGATAGCATACATAAAAGAAGAAATTTTTGTAGCTCAAAAACTTGAATGTTTAGACGATTGGCTTTATTTGCAGCATGTAAATATCTAATCAGGAACATACAAAGTGGTTAATGGTTAAATTGTTTCTCAATAAAGTAACATAAAAAAATAAGATATGAAAAAGTGGAATCCTTTATTAATATTGTTTTTATTATTTATTTTTTATTGGGTTATTTTGTTTATTGTAGCAATTACAGTTGATTCTCAACATGCTGGTGGAGAACAATACTTCCTGACTATTTTTGCAAAGGGAATTGATTTGTCGCCAATAATTGGAACGATTCTGTTGGGAGTTATATGTTTAATATATAAAGAATGGACTATTAGACATAAATTATTATCAATAATTCTGTTAATATTCCTATTGGTAGCATCTACGTTTTTATTGTTCTTTAATCATTCGTAAAATAAATAGTTCTATAGCATAAACGCCCGGCAATGTCGGGCGTTTATGTGTATATGCATTACCTCTTAATTTCCACCACCTTATAAACTGTTCCCTGACGTAACCTGCGGTTACTGAAATGGTTTTTCAACGATCGCCCTAGTTTCATGGCTGTTGTGGTGCTACACCTGAAGCCTGAATGCTTGCGTTGAATGCGTTCCAGCATTTCACTGCAGGTGAGTTCCTCAAACAACTCCGTATTGACCGGTACACGAAAGTAGCTGTAAATGGTTTCTTCTTCGGGTAACATCCGCTGAAATTTTTGATTGCAGCGGGTGATGTATGCTTCTTCTTTCGGTGTAAACCAGCAAGGCTTCTTGCAGCGCAACTCCTCAATGGCTTGGGCAGGTTCTTCGTCACTTTAGGTGCAACTTTACCCCGATTCATATAATATTTTGGCTCTGAGCAGGCTTATGCCTGCTCTATTATACATTTGCCTTTTTATT
>SAAR01000522.1 GCA_009916335.1 Erysipelotrichia bacterium
TCGCCATATAGTACATAATTCATTTTATCACCTACTTATCTATTTTAGCAATTTATCCCCTATTCATCAACAAAAACAAAAAACATTATGGTAATCGTACAAATAATTGATTGCCACTAATCATTATATTGAATAGTGGGTGAAAATAAATACTGATACTTCCATGAATTTGCGTATTCATAATTAAGCTGTGTTCCTTTTCTAATATCGCAAGCACTTCTTGATTAGGGTGTTTATACATATTGTTTCTACCACTAGAAATCACACTCACTAAAGGTCTTATTTGATGAATAAATGACAATGAGGAACTTGTTTTAGAACCATGATGCCCTACTTTTAATATGTCCACATCTAATTGATTATAACGATCAATCAATTCTTCTTCCACCCGTTTTGATGCATCACCCATAAACAGATAGTTAAGTTTATTTATCTGAGAAAATAATACAATGCTACGCTCATTTTCATCATGTGCTTGTTCACTTTGATAAGCATTAAAGTGAAGATATTTCAATTGTATATCTTTTTTCTCTTTTATCACTTCTTTTATTTTAATTAATTTCTTTAAATCCTTTAAACCTCCTGCATGATCATAGTCATCATGTGTAATTAAAACTTTATCAATTACTTTAATTCCTCTCGCCTTTAATACAGGATAAATAATGGATTGTGCAATATTCTTATTTATTTTACCTGCTACATCAATTAATAAGACCTCACCAAAAAAAGGCTCTTTAATTAAAATACAATCTCCTTGTCCAACATCAATAAACATCACTTCCCCATAAAATGAGAGTGAATGCATATTGTTTTGCCATACAACAAGCAATAGTAAATAAAGATAGTATTTTTTACTTTTCTTACTAATGAATAAAATGACTAAAATACACCATAAAATCACCCACAGTATGCTTGGTTTTCCTATAAAACGATAGGAGAGCGATAACAGGGATAAAAACTGTGTTTGTATATGAATAAGCCAATTTAATAAAGGATAAATAAAGGGACAACATAGAGCAATGATAGCCATTATAAAAGTAATGCCATTACTTATTCTAAGCATAGGAAACAGCAGTAAAGATAATAGATTACATTCATGAAAAAAGTATAATTGAATCGCAAACAAGACGAAAAATTGTTTTAACTTTTTATGTATTCTTACTACATCAAATGCATTCACTAAACGAAAAGCGACTGGTATGATAAAACTGATTTCATAAATAATGGCAGGATTTATCAAATATAAAACAATCATAGCAAGCCCTAATTGAGAGCGTGCTGGATAAGTAGGAAACAAAATAGCAATGAGTGAAAAAACAAAAATACGATGCATATATGCCGAAGCAGGAAATAATAGCATCATCGCAAAGCTGATAATTATGGCACAATGGTGGTAATTTTTTCTTAGTAGTTTTGAACATAAATAAATCAAAAAACCAACATGTAATCCCGATGCATAAACAAAGTAAGCATATTCCTGTTCATCTTCATTAATTCGATAAAATACTTTTTGTAAATATTCTTTAATTGTTTTATTTTCTATTTGATTGACATGATCAAATAGTTTTGTTTTTATATGTTTTGCTTTTGTGATTGTTTTATAAGAGGTAACATACATTGAACTATCAATACCTTTTCTTTGTAAATAGCGTACAAACTGAAAACTATGACGATTTTGATTCGATGAAACAAATGAATAGTTTCCTTCCACTTGTATAATGTCATATAACGATACACCTTTTACATTGTATAAAATACATTTTTGGCGATGATTAGAAGCAATGATATAATGACTTCTTATTTCTTCTACTTTTACCACATTATGATTCATCAACTTTACATCATGATGAATATAACAAGTAAAACACAGCAAGAAAACAAATAGTACAATCGTATATTTTTTTAAGAAAGGATAAAAATAAACGATAGAAAAACCAATAATCATACCTCTAGCCAATACAGATGACACGATCACTAGCAAACTCATTGCGAAAGCAATAGATAAGTAACGATGTATCATCATAGACAAATCTGATCTTTAATTTTGGCAAACAGACCTTCCTTGATTCCCTTTACCTGCATAATATCTTCTAATGTTTGAAAAGAACGAACTTGTGTACGATAATCAATTATCTTCTGTGCTGTTGCACTTCCAATTCCATTTAGCGTTGTTAACTCCTCTAAACTCGCACTATTGATTGACACCTTTCTCTTTTCTGTTTCAATGGTTTGAATTACGATAACATCTTTATCGTGCAAATCTGCATTCATATTT
>SAAR01000523.1 GCA_009916335.1 Erysipelotrichia bacterium
TAGATCCACGCATTGGGCTTCATTATAATAACCCTAGCTTTGGCTATGGTGGGTATTGTCTGCCTAAAGATACAAAACAGCTTTTAGCCAATTATGCGAGTGTGCCTTCCAATCTCATTGAAGCGATTGTCAAGTCAAACTCGACACGAAAAGATTTTATTGCAGAGTCCGTGTTGAAAAAAAATCCGAAATGTGTGGGTATTTATCGTTTGGTGATGAAAGAGGGCAGTGATAATTTTCGAAGTTCTGCCATTCAAGGCATTATGAAGCGTATAAAAGCCAAAGGCATTGAAGTGGTTGTATATGAACCTAGCATTAAAGAGGAGAGCTTTTACCACTCTGCGGTAATGAAAAACGTAGATGATTTTAAAGCATCGTGCGATGTTATAATTGCTAATCGTATGTCAAAAGAGATAGAAGATATTAGAGAAAAGGTTTATACTCGTGATATTTTCAATAGCGATAGTTAAAGATTTATAAACTCATTTTGTGCTAAATGCATGTCAATAAAAAGGTAACAATAAATGACTCAAATATGTGTTATAGGACTTGGCTATGTAGGGCTTCCTTTAGCTTGTGCTTTTAGCGAAAAATACAAAGTGGTTGGTTTTGATATTAATGAAGCAAGAATTAATGAACTTAATCGCAGTTTTGACAGAACGTGTGAACTTACAAATAAACAAATTGACGAAGCATTTAAAAATAGAATAATATTTACTGCAAATTTTGAGGATATAAGAGATTGTAATGTTTATATTGTGACCGTACCTACCCCTATAAACCATCAGAATGAACCAGATTTGACTCCCATTATTAAATCAACAGAAATTATTGGAAAAGTTTTAAAAAAAGATAATATTGTCATATATGAATCTACCGTATACCCTGGCGTAACGGAGGAAGTTTGTGTTCCTATTTTAGAAAAATTTAGTGGTTTAACATTTAATGAAACCTTTTTTTGTGGTTATTCTCCTGAACGAATCAATCCTGGAGATAAAGAACGCACAGTAACGAAAATAGTAAAAATTACTTCAGGGAGCACACCTGAAATTGCTAAAAAAATTGACACACTTTATAAATCAATTATAACGGCTGGGACACATTTAGCTCCAACGATCAAAGTAGCTGAAGCTGCAAAGGTGATTGAAAATACTCAACGTGATGTTAATATTGCTCTTATTAATGAACTGGCGATGATATTTGATTTATTAAATATTAACACACATGATGTTATAGCAGCTGCGAGTACAAAATGGAATTTTATAAAACTTTTTCCTGGTTTGGTTGGAGGGCATTGTATAGGTGTTGATCCGTATTATTTAACGCATAAAGCTCAAACAATTGGATATTCACCAAATTTGATTTTAGGAGCCAGACAAATTAATAATAGCATGAGTAAATTTATAGCCAACAAAACCCTTAAATATATGGTCAAAAATGATAAAAAGCTTAAAGGTTCTATGGTTTTAGTTATGGGTGTGACCTTTAAGGAAAATTGTCCCGATATGAGAAATTCTAAGGTTATTGATATTATTAATGAGCTTGAAGAATTTGAATGTATTGTTGATGTGTATGATTATTGGGTAGACAAAAGTGATAAAGAGACTAAAAATTTAAATTTTATTGATGAACTTCCATATAATTCAAAAAGGTATGATTCAATTATTGTGGCAGTTAGTCATGATAAATTTCGAGAGATAACAATGCAAGAGTATGAAAGTATGTTTAGGGGTGAGCCAATTATTATTGATGTTAAAGGAATTGTAGAAAAACCAACATGGAAATTATAACCAAGACAGATAGTAAAAATTTTGCACTTATAGGGGCTAGTGGTTATATTGCGCCAAGACATATGAAAGCAATCAAAGAAACAGGCAATGATTTAGTTGTAGCACTTGACCCTTATGATGGTATTGGAGTCATTGATAGCAATTTTCCTCAAGCTTACTTTTTTACAAAGTTTGAGTTATTTGGTAGTTTTCTTGATAAGTGGCACAGAGATGGTCATAAAAAAATAGAGTATATTGGTATTACAACACCCAATTATCTCCATGATGCGCATATCCGTTTTGCTCTTAAAAGTGGTGCGCATGCTATTTGTGAAAAACCATTGGTGTTAAATCCGCATAATATTGACCAATTAAAAGTGATAGAAGAAGAAACAGGAAAAAAAGTTTACACTATTTTACAGTTAAGGCTTCATGATTCTATTATTGCTCTTAAAAACAAGATTGCCAAAGAGTTGGAGCAAAACCCAAATAAA
>SAAR01000082.1 GCA_009916335.1 Erysipelotrichia bacterium
CTATTAGAAAAAGCTAATAGAATAAAGCTTGTATTCACTAACAGCTTATCAGCAATTGGATCAACAAATTTACCGAATGATGTGATTAAATTATTTTTTCTTGCTAAATACCCATCTAAAAAATCAGTAAAAGAAGCAACACAGAAAATAATTAAAGCCACCACATTTTTCATTGATAAACTCACATAGTCAAAACGAAATTCATACACATCAATATGAAATTGTGCATAAGGAAAAATATAAACAAGTACAAGCACAGGTACTAAGATCATTCTAAATAAAGATAATTTATTTGGTAAATTCATAACTACTCACCCTTTGTTGTGATTTGGAAATAAGTTACACCATCTTGTGGGGCTAACTTACTTGCATCATATTCTAATTTTTTACCATTGATTTTAATTTCTGCACCACCATAGTTCCAGAAATTTAGTGTTAATAATTCATTTGCGACAACACTGCTTTCATATGTATATGTTGAATTTGCTTCATACATACCATAAGCATTTGCAAACGATGTATTCCCCTTCCATAAATTAAAGCTACCACTATTCGTAAAAGTAATTTCCATTTTCATATTTTCGCCTGCTTTAATACCACTCACACGATAATGGTTCGCAGCGATTTGTTCAAAAACAACTTTACTATCACTTTCTTCTTTTGGCTTGCTTTCCTCTTCACTTTCTGTTTCTTCTTTTTCTGGTGTCGGTGTCTTATCCACATCACTTATTTTATCATCATTGGCTGGTGCTACTTCTTTTTTATCAAAAAGAGCAGTAAAGGCAACATATAATACAATCGCTATGACAATCACAATCACAATCATTAACGATAAGAAAGCAAAATCCACTTTCTTTACTTTTCTAAAACGACTGCTTTGCTTTGTATTATAGGCAATAGAACTACGATCCTTTTTTGCTAGTTGTGGACCTTTTTCTGTTTCCATATTATTTGCTTTTTTAATGACACTAGCTTTATGAGCAATGTTATCTTCCATCTTTTCATGCTCTTTTAGCATATTTAGCGACATTGTCTGCGTGTATTCTTCAACACTATCTAAAACATCATCTTTAAAACTTTCATAAGGAACATCGATTGCCTTACAATATTGACGCACATAAAAACGCACGTATGTTAAATCATCTTGGAAATGATCTAAATCACCTGCTTCGATGGCTTTAATTGTAGAAATAGGCAGTCTTGTTAATTTCGCAACTTCCTCATAAGATAGTTTTAAAAGTTTACGTTTTTCCTGTAATTTTATACCGACATCTTTCATAGAACACCTCTATTGATAAACACGTCTATTATACCAATTTTGTATAATATTGTAAACAAATTCTATGTTTTCACTTTTTACCCTTATTTTATCACATATTTTAGCACTGCTTATCGTTTATCCCTCTTTAGTATTAACCACTCTTTCCCTTTCATACAAAAGAAAAACAGAGGTATTTACCCCTGTTTGATCACAACATTATATAAGCCATGTTCTGTCCTTTCCTTTAGAAAGTGGCAACCATTTATCTATGTTTTCACATCTTCTTTACGCTTCGTTTCGCCCTTAGAAGTTCCGCTACCAAAATTTGCGTTTCTCGCTTGTGGGGTTTACCCGTTCCACCTTTTATATTTCTATAAAAGCTCGTCTCTGTGGCACTTTTAAAGATTACATCCATAGTTTCCCTTAGGATTTCATCAGCCGTTAGCATACACTACCTAGACTTATTGATTCATCTAGCACAAACACTACGATCATCACAGATCGTGCGAGCATGGACTTTCCTCTAACTGCCAATACAGCCAGCGATTGCCCTAATGTTGTTTTTTACTATTTTTTAAATACTTCGTTTTCCAATCTTGATAAACGTTTAATAATATCAAGATGGTCAACAGCGACATTACTTACTTCTTTTCCTTGAAGTGCTGCTTCTAACTCTTGAATTCGCTGTTTTAATTTTCTATTTTCTTCATCAAAACGTTGCAAATTATCGCCGAGATTTTTAATCATTTCATCATATTGCTGATAATCCATGATTACACTATCTAAAAAAGAATCCACTTCATGAGCGTTATACCCTTTTAAATCAACATGAAATTCCTTTTCTAAAATTTCTTTTGTCGTTAGTTCAAACCGCTTTTCCACTTAGCTCACCACCTACTTTATCTAGTTTCGCAAATTTAGTCAAAAAATGCAAGTTTATTCTGCATAAAATCATATTAGAGTAGAAATTGAAAGGGAAATTGTTTATAATGTTAAATAGGTGATGAAATGATAAATTATCCCAATAAAAAGAAATCAGCTAATCATTTTGTAAATTCTTCCAGCATTAATCGAGGAATGGGTTTAGAAAAAGATTTAAATGACAGCTGCCTATATTACAAAGAATGTGATCGTGCTTTAATTTATAAAAAGCCTACTCCTATTCAAGTCGTGAAGGTCGATTATCCAAATCGTAACCACGCTAAAATTTGTGAGGCCTATTATAAAACCCCTAGTACAACAGATTATAATGGTATCTATCGTGGACACTATATTGATTTTGAGGCCAAAGAAACACGTTCTAAAACAGCTTTTTCGTTAAAGAATATTCATGTTCATCAAATTGAACACTTGAAACGTGTACAAAAGCATGGTGGTATTGCATTTTTGATTATTCGTTTTACAACGCTAAATGAAACTTACTTATTAGATGCTAGTTATATGATTGAAGCATATGAAACAAAGGACAAAAAATCAATTACTTATGCGTTGATTCATGAAAAAGGATTTTTAATAAAAGAAGGGTTTAGCCCACGATTAAAATATTTAGATGTGGTAGATCATATCTACTTCAAGGAGGATTAAATTATGGCAATAAACAAGAAAGGCAAACATACAAAAACGCCTACGCCACAAAACAAAAATACGAAAAAGAAAATGACAAAGCGTTCCATTGTCAACGCTATCTGTATTGTTTTCTTATCATTATGTGTGATTGGTAGTAGTATTGCATTTGTTTTGGTACAAAACATTTTGTCTAAATCAGAAGTTATGGAAAAACTTGATGGTTTGTACAGCGAAAGCTCCACTGAAATATACGATCTTGATGGTAATGTGATTACAACATTAGCAAACACAGATGGTGTTCGTGAAAATATTGCTTATGAAGATATTCCTCAAGTTGTGATTGATGCTTTTTTATCTATTGAAGATTCTCGTTATTTTAAACATAGCGGTTTCGACTTACCTCGATTTATCAAATCAGGATGGGTAAACGTAATCTCAGGAGGAATTGCACAAGGTGGTTCTACATTAACTATGCAGTTAGTCGATGTGAAACTATTCCCTGATGCAAGTGGGAATGACTCTTTAGTACAAAAGCTAGAACAAAAAGTAGTAGAAATTTTTAAATCTATGGACATTGAGGCACGTTTAGATAAAGAACAGATTCTTGAATATTATTTAAATTCCATCAATTTTGGTGGACCTGCTCGTGGTATACAAAAAGGAGCACAATATTATTTTGGCAAAGATGCGAAAAATCTAAATTTAACAGAAGCTGCCTTTTTGGCAGGAGTCATTAATGCTCCAGGAAGTTATAACCCATATTATGCAAATACAAACCCTGAGATTAAAACATATTTACAAAGGGCAAGTGAAAGAAGAAATCAAGTATTATACCAGATGAATAATCATGGATATATCAGTGATGATGAATATAAATTAGCGTTATCTACAGATTTATCTTTACAGCTAAATGGAGAAACCGCATTTAGTACCGATTCTTATGCAAGTATTATAAAAGTTGTTGTTGATGAAACGCGTGAAAAGACAGGAAAAGATCCATATACAACACCGATAAAAATCTATACAACAATAAGTAAAGAATCACAAGAATTAGCCGATAAGATTTTAAATGGTGAAGTGGTGAATTTCCCTAATGAACGTATCCAAACAGGATTTACATTAATGGATAACCAAACAGGTGCTATTTTAGCCATTGGTGGTGGTCGAGGATATTCATTAGATTCTCAATACAACCATGGTTACTATTTTGATCACCAAATTGGATCAACTGCTAAACCAATCGTAGAATATGCGGCTGCTTTTGAAGATTTAGGATATTCTACAGAACAGACTTTTGAAGATACACCCATTGACAATTATGCAAATGGAGAAACATTATATAATGCCGATCGTAAGTTCCATGGAGATGTAACCTTTAAAGATGCACTTGGTTGGTCTTATAATATTCCAGCATATAAAACATTAAAAGCATTGACTGATAAAATTGGTATTTCAGGAGTCATTAAATACTTAAATAAAATGGGAATTCATCAGATCAGTGAAGATAACTTCAGCTATGGTATTTCCATTGGTGGTGCTGATTTAGCAATGACAACAACCCAACTTGCTGCTGCTTATTCTGTTTTTGCAAATCAAGGAAATTATATAGAACCTTATACTGTAAGCAAAATTGTATATGAAGATAGCGATGAAGAGGATTATGTAGCAAAACAAGAAAAAGAACGTGTTTTCTCTGATGAAACAGCCTACTTAATGTCGTATCTTTTAAGAAACAACATTACACAGAAATACCCAACCATCTCTAGTTACTTAAGCAGTGCACCTTACCCTGTTTATGCAAAATCAGGAACGAGTGATGCACAATCAGGCTTAGCCATTCCCGAAGGTGTTTCTAAAGATAAATGGATTGCTGCTTACACAAACAACTATACCGTAACCGCATGGCTTGGATATGAAGATTACATGAGTAATCCCAACAACTATTTAGATGAATCTACATTAAATGCAGGAATCCCTGAACAGATAGCTAGAGCCTTATTAGATGTAGCAACAAAAGGTAGTGCACAGGAATTAACAAAACCTGCTGGTGTTGTCAGCATCACGCATGTACAAGGTAAATTCCCATATGCAACATCAAGCAGTGGTAAAATGGTTACTGGTTTAATTAGAAGTAAATATGCAAAAATTTCTGATTCTATCACACCAGATCCATTAAAAGATTTAGGTTCCTTTGATGTCAGTTTAGCAAACAATGTATTATCATTAAAATTTGCTGCTTATCCTGATGCAGATGCATTAAGTGCTTCTCCAACGAAAACAGTGAATGCTGGTGGAGTAAGCTTTACATATACACCACTATTCTCAATGAGTTCAATATTTGGTGCTGTACAGTATAAATATGAAGTGTATATCAACGGTACACTTTCCAATACTTATAGTGCATCTTCAGAAAATGAAACAAAACAGATCTCGACAACAAAAGGTGATGAAGTAAAAGTTTGTGGTTTCTATGGTTATGCTGATGCTGATACAACAAGCAATAAAATTTGTAAAACATTAACAAGCGATGCTGCTAGTAGCTATAAAATAGGTAGTGATTTTGATGCCTTATTCAGTAATACTAGCACTTACGAGGAAGCTGTATCGGCTGTGCAAACTTGGGCAAAAGCAAACATTCCAAATATTAGCATTAGCTTTAAGAAATCAAACAATGTCAGTGCTGGTAAAAATGACATAAGTCAAACAACCATCATTTCAGGAAGTACAATCAGCAGTGATAAATCGTATGTGATTTATATCGGTGCATAAATAAACAAAAAAGAATCAGTATTCATATAATATGAAATCTCTGATTCTTTTTCTTTATCCCTGAATCACCTTTTCAGGATTTTCAACTAAATACAATTCGGCTTTTTCTTTTCCATAATGTGTTTCAATATAACGATAGACATCACTTAACTTAGGCAAACGTGGTGCATAACAGCGATGTGCATCACTCGCAATTAAATCCACTAAATCATCATCTAACATTCGTTTTGCAATTTGATTAGCAGCCTCAATTTTATCTAAACAAAAAACACTTGTTCGATTCACTTGCATTAAACAACCCATCTTACGCCACCTGTTAATCAGTGAATAATCATCATGAACCCACTCATAACGCTCAGGGTGAGCAATAACAGGAATATAGCCTTTATCTATAATCTTTTTAAGATATACATTAGGGTGATCATACATGTTTTTTGTCCACGCAAATTCAATGAGCATATACTTTTGATTATTGTTGTAAGTTACAAAAGTCCCTTCTTCTAAACGATGCATCGTTGCATGAGAAACAAAATTTTCTCCCCCTAATATAATTTCAATATCTAAATGTTCACGCTCTATTTCTACATAAAGAGCATCTAATGCTTTACTTAAAGTATGAATGTCATTATTATAAATAGGCTCTTTAATATGTGATGTTGCAACAATCTTAGAAATACCATCAGCCACTGCCACACGCACCATATCCATGCTCTCTCTTACATTTGTAGAAGCATCATCAACACCCCACAAAATATGACAATGTGTATCTATCATTAAAATGCCTCCATTTCTTCTAATAGGCGAAGATCAACTTCAATCGCATTTAGTAAAGAAGCTTCATTAAAATTAAACTGTGCATCATGAATTCCCTTCTGATGAATTTCATCACCCACACCACTAAAAAAGAATAAACCTGGAACCTCTCGTTGATAAAAAGAAAAATCTTCTGCTATCATTTTCGGTGTCTGTTTCATATAATCATTACCAATCACTTTTTGTAATTTTTCATCTAACTTTTCATCATTGACAACGGCATAATAATAATCGACGATATGCACTTCAACACGCACCCCATACGCTATTTCAATCCCTTTCGCTATTTCATTAATTCTTTGTTTTTGTAATTCATAGCTATCATCATCAAAACTTCTTAATGTGCCTAACATATTAACATGATCGCTAATCACATTGCGTGCTTCACCACCACTCATTTTACCTATTGTCAATACCGTTGCTTTTAATGGATCAATACTTCTTGAAACAATGCTTTGCAATTGCATCACAAGAGCACTCGCTGCCACAATCGCATCTTTCCCTAAATATGCCATTGCCCCATGTGCACTTTGCCCATATACATCAATTTCTAATTCCCCATTTCTTGCCATCATTGCCCCTTTTGTACAAGCAATTTTACCAGCAGGTACATCACTCATTAAATGTGTACCAAAAATACATTCCATTGGATACTTTTCAAATAAACCTTCTTGAATCATCAATTCAGCACCACCAGGTCCTTCTTCCCCTGGTTGAAAAATAAACACAATATTCTTTTTTAACGCATGACGATGTTCACTTAAATATTTTGCTAATCCTAATAAAATTGCCATATGTCCATCATGTCCACAAGCATGTGATTTTCCTTCTACCTTAGATTTAAATGCAATTTCATTTTGTTCTTGTATAGGCAAAGCGTCCATATCAGCACGAAAGCCAATATTACTAGCTTGCTCATTCACACATAAATACGCTACAAAGCCATGCTTCGCAAACCCTTCTTCAAAAATAAAATCACCATACGTTTTTAATTTTTCCATTAAAAACTGTTTTGTTTTTGGCGTATCTAACTCTATTTCTGGATATTCATGTAAATGTCTACGACATATTTTCACTTCTTCTAACAATGCTTTTACTTCATCTCTTATTACAATCATAAAAGTCCCTCACTTATAATACGCTTATAGTATACTTTGTTTTTTAAAAAAATACTATGAAAAAGCAAGTTTCCTCTTCCCAATTTTATACTTTGATATAAAAAAATACGCTTGTATAACACAAACGTATCAAATATTATAATTGATTAGCAGCTAAATACCCCTCTTCAATAGCACGATTAATATCTGCTGTTTTCTCATTACAATCACCAACAAAGATTACTTCTATGCCTTGCTCTTTTAAGCCTGTTACATCAAAGCTGTTTGCTTTTGCACCTGTTGCTAAAACAACATAATCACATGGAATAGAAATACTTTCCTTTGCCTCATTTTGACATTCTACACTTGTAGAACTAATGCTTTGCACTTTGGTTTTACACATCTGCACTACATTATATTTAGCAAAACTCTCTTGCATTATCGGTTTAATAGTTGCAGATTCTTCTTTTGCAATTTCATCTAACATTTCAATAATCGTTACTTGATTGCCTTGTTGTGCTAATAACTCTGCACACTCACTACCAACAAGTCCACCACCGATAACCACAATGCGACCACTGCATAGTTGTTCGTTCGCTAATACTTTCCATGCATCTAACACATGTGGTAAATCTATATTAGCAATTGGTGGATACGCATTACTTGCTCCAACTGCCACAATTAACGCATCGCAATTTTCCTTTATAATATCCTTTGCACTTACCATTTTCCCTAAGCGTAAATCAACATTGATGCGACTACTTGCTTTGTTAAATACTGTATGGCACGCAACATCTCATATTTTCTAGGTGGTACACTAGCAATATTTAATTGCCCTCCTAACTTTGTATCCTTTTCAAACAATACTACTTCATGTCTTTTACTACTAGCGACTCTAGCTGCCTCTAAACCAGCAGGTCCCCCACCGACAACAACAACTTTTTTCTTTTCCATCGCTGGTGTAATGCTACGTTCATACTCATATCCATTTTCTGCATTCAATACACAAGACAAGAATTTACGATTTTGAATATTATCTGTACAACCTTTATTACAATTAATACACAAACGAATTTCGTCCGCCTTTTTCTGCTCTAACTTTTTCACAAAGTCAGGATCACACAATAATGAACGACCTAAACCAACAATATCCATTTTATCAGCAGTAATTAATGCTTCAGCAACTTGTGGTGTTACAATACGGCCAACACTAGCAACAGGTATAGAAACGACTTCTTTTACACGCTTTGCGACATCTGCAAGCCAATGGTATGCAATCGATGCCATTGGGGGAATGGTATCACCCATATTCCCAGTATGATTTGCTTGTGCCACCTGAATCATATCCACTCCTGCACTTGCCAACGCTTTCGCAAATGCAATACCTTCATCTGCTAATAAACCACCTTTTCCACGCATACTACCATCTTTATTAATCGTAATAATTGGTAATTTATATTCAATCATCAAGTTTGGTGCAGCCTGTTTAATCACTTTTACAACTTCTAATGCATAACGAATACGATTTTCAAAACAACCACCATAAATATCATCACGATGATTTAAAACAGTGGAACACATAGAACCTAACAAACGATCTCCATGCACTTCAATCGCATCAATTCCTGCTTCACTAGCACGTCTAGCACTTTGAGCAATTGACATCTTAATCATCTCTAACTGTTCAAAAGTTGCTTCACTAACAAAATGTTGCATATCATGATGTAATTTAGCATAAGCATCATCACTTGTTTTTTTCGCTTCCTCCATCTTTGCTTTGAATTTATCCATGTCGCCATTTTCTTTTGCCTTTTGTGCTTCACTCATTGCCATTCTTGATGCCATAATCATTTTACCAACAGACAAAACATCATATTCAGGGTGAAATAACTGTAACGCAATTTTACAATCATATTCATGCACTGCATCAGCTAATTTTTTAAATGATGGAATTTGCTTATCATCATATAATTTAGGTGTTGGTGATGCCGTATTCACAGGAGATACATCTCCTAATACAATATAGCCAACACCTCCTTGTGCTAATCTTTTGTAGAAATGAAAGCTTTGTTCTCCAATGGATCCATCTCTTGTTTCATACCCTGTCGTTAACGGTGGAAACATGACACGATTTTTTAATGTTAAATTTCCTACTTTAATTGGTGCTAATAATTTCATATCCTTGACTCCTTTTACTCACTATTATTATGATAGCACTTACAAATATATTTTACATATTCCTTTTATGATAAAACATATATAATTCAATTCACATCGTATATTATAAAACGATGGATTACTCCATCGTCATCATATCCTTTTTCACTTGATTGTATTGTACCATATTCTTTTGGTACTGCTTTGGACTTAATCCTGTACTCTCTTTAAAAACTTTACTTAGATGATATGCACTTGAATATCCTAAAGCACTTGCCACTTGATTAACACGATGATTGCGTGCCAACATTTTTTGTGCCTTTGATATTTTGAACTGCTGAATATATTTTGTTGGTGAAATGCCAGCAACATGATGAAATGCCTTATACAAATGAGAAGTCGATACCCCTAAATGCTTTGCCATTAATTGTATCTTAATCGCATCTTGAATATGATTTTGAATATAATCAAGTGCATCACTAACAATACTTGTATATTGAGAATCAACTAACTTCACTTGAAAATGTGCAGGATCACGTCGATACTGAGCCCGAATAATCTCTACTAGTACACGAATTAACCCTGAAGTAATAATACTCGTATAGCCGATTTCCTTTGCTTCCACTTCTAATAAGAGGCGTGCAAACATCTCTTTAAAATCACGAAACTCATGTGCATAAAGTAAATGACCGTTCTTCGTCAACATTTCAATAAACTGATTATGCAAATAATAAGGTTCTATTTCAAAATGCAGATAATAATAACTAAACTGCTCTTTTCCTTCATTAATGGAAGTATTTAAACCATATGGTTCTAAAATCAAAATACTATCTTCTAAACAATCATACTGTTTTTTACCAACGGTTGTTTTTGATCCTCCCTTTATATAATAGATGATTTCAAAATCATCTGAGGAATAGGTTGCTTTTTTTGCGACATCTGATTGCCATAAACCAAAAGCATTGATCTTAAATTGAAGCTGATTAAAAAAACGACTCAACTGTTCATCACTTAATTGATCAAAATGCTTCTCTGTTTTAATAAACATAGCTATCCCTCTTTTCCCTCACGCTATTTATGCAATCGCTAATTTTTATTTGCTAATACATTAGGAATCAGCTCCACAAAACAATCCTCATATGTATCTTTTAAACTATCTAACAGCTCTTTATTCGCTAATTCTAATTCAATAAAAGACATCGTATCATGACTGGTTGTGAAATAAATAGATACCCAAATTCTACGTCCTGTCTTAGTAATATCGTAAAAAACTGGATCAAATTGATAGTTGAGCAATACTTTTTTTGTTCTTTCTTTAATATCTTCAATCATCTCATCATCAGGTGAAAATAAAACAATACTTCTAAGTGCGTCCACCACCATACGAATCGGTTCAGGCAACATAAATAAGGCTAAGATGATAGCAACCACTTGATCAAAATATGGTGTAAAAATAGAGAATGAAGAACGTTCCATAAACGTGGATAAGAAGAACGCAATGGATACCCCAATACTACCTAACACATCTATTTTCCAACCATATATTTCCATATCAATTGTCGGTGAGGAAACTTTTTTATTCAAACGCATTAAGCATAGTAATACCATACAGCTAAATAAAGTCAAAACAATTTCAAAGATAGAAATCTGCATATGATTCACTTGGTTTCCCCCATTCAACATCAGCTGAACATTATTCGTGATTAAGGAAATCATGACGGCAATAAACATAAACCCCTTTAACAAGATAAATATGCTTTCTAATTGTGCAAAACCAAAGGGGTGCTTTTCACTAACTGGTTTATAAAATAAAGGAATCACAAAATAAAATACAAAAAGAAATAGATAATAACAAATATCCAGCCGGCACCGTAAACTCTTGGGAGAGCTGTGCCGGCATGCTTTTTTTGGAGGGCGATATTGATGTGATATTCCATCAATTCCTCTCCTTTGAGATTTATACATTCCTTGGTTCTCCCTATGATTTCAAATCTCCGATCCTTGTCTACGAAACGGATGACATCACCGATCATGTAACGGAACAATCCGCCGATGCTGGTAATATACCTCAAATCGCGATTTTCATGGCAGTTGTAGAGTACCGTG
>SAAR01000083.1 GCA_009916335.1 Erysipelotrichia bacterium
CCAAATTCCAGCATCTGTCAGTCCATCAATTAATGCTTTAGAAGTTGGTTCATAATTTGGTGGATCATATTTAAAGCGTTTGGGTGGATAAATTACGACGAACACATCGCAACGGTGCTTCTCATGGAATTGTTCAAATACTTCATCTGACTGGTCTAGCCATTCATGAGCAGTTCGACATGCAATCCGTCTTAAACGCTGTTTAGTGTTATTGGCAGCAATTCTTGAACCGTAAGTTGTGCCCTTGTTATCATTCTCATTTATCATTTCTTTTCTGAGAAAGTTAAATTCAAACTTCATATATTAACCTTTTTAAACGATTTTTATTTTTTCGTACTCATCCTCAACACGTTTTCCGTGTTCCATGTGCCAAGGTAAGATACGTTTTGACACTTCTACAACGCTCAAACTAGTTATTGATGAAATAAACATCCATGGGCTTATCAATAATCCGTTTCCCTTAGCCCATTTAAGCCATCTGTCGTAATGGTCTGGAGTGATTCCCTCACAGACTCTACTAGCAAGTTCAAGATAATACTTTCTGAGTTCATCCATTACGCAACCCCATTTCTCCAACTAGTTTGTACATTTCGTTTTGAGTCATTCCAGTTGTATCAACACCAGCTTTAATTAATCTACCCTCATCAGTCCATTCAGGAGCTTTTTTGACTGGCTTTTGCTGCTGAAATTTATTCTGGTTGGTTTGAGATTTATTTTGAAAGCTCACTTCCTCAGCTTTTGCTTGCTCAAGTGTTTTTATTCCTTTGTTATTCCAAGATTTAAGGATGCCTTGTGCATATCCGTATTCTCGTTGTCTTTTTACTGCTCGTTTGACTGCTTCAATGATTAACTCAAGACCATAATCTTCTAAATCAGCTTTCAAGTCATCATAAAGAATTGGTTTTACTATTCCAAAGTTTGCTTGATAAAGTTCAATTAAGTTTTGAAAATCAGAATTTGTTGAAGTAGCTGTGCTTGCTTCTACTTCTTTCTCTATCTTTAACTCTCTCTCTATCTCTAGCTCTAACTCTGGTGTACTTTTGTCGTACATTTGTACTAACTTTTGTGTATCATTTGAAACTAGACCTTTTTCTTTATTAATTTTAGAACGATAAGCCTTTATCCTATCAGCCTCTGTTGTTGTTTTTCCGATAAAGTTTTGAATATCTAGCATATAAATTGCTCCATTATCCATAACTTCAACTAGGCCTAAATCAACAAACGCTTTAAGAGATTTTTCAACTACACCGACTGGATGACGTACAATCGTAGAAAGCATTTGAGGATTGAAAGGTATTCTTTCATTGAACATTAACCGTCCTTCATACTTTAAACTTCTTAGATAAAGTTTCAGTAAGATGTTACTGTAAATAATCCCATCTCCGTTATCCATGTTTTCTAAGATAATCATTTCATCAGAATCAAAGAAGTTTTCTTTTAATCTCATGTAGTAATACTTCTTGTTATCTGCCACATCCTCTCCTTCCTATAGATTTATTCAATATCATTAAGCAACTCTACTGCTGTGTCGTAATCGCAATCATATTTTTCCATGATTCGTTTTATCATGTATTCGTCATAGATCATCTTGACCTCCTACCGCAAAAGCGGGAGCAGTTGAAAGCTTGCTCAGGCTGACTAAATACGAAACCACCGCCCAAGGTGGCTTTGCTAAAGTTGAATTATTTCTAATTCTACTGCTCAGGATTAGTGAGGACTGCAGTTTGCTCATAGGTTTTAAAATAATGGTAATTCTTCGGCAGTTGTTTCTTCGTTATTTTCCGATGATTCGATTTGCTCTGAAGCTTGTACTTCTTCTTTTGGAGTTTCTACTTGCTTCGTTTCTGCCTCTTCAAGAACAAAATCATCATCAAGAACTTCCGCTTCTTTAATCACTGTTCCTTCTTCGTTGTTATCCAATGCTGCAGCACTGGTTGGCTCTGCATAAGATTTAATAATAGGTTTGAGCAATGCCTTGATGACCGTTCTCTTACTCATTTCTTCTGGAAAATCTTCTTGATTTTTATTGAAAGCTGTTAGCTTTCCTTTTTCGATTTTGCTTGTATCTGCAACTTTTACTGTCCAAGAGTTACCGTAATTATTATGACGTTGCTCTTCAACAAAGTTTTTATCCAAACTATTCGTTTTAGACCAAGATTTACTTATTTGATAAACGGACATATAGTGAGCAATTTCCTCATCCCCAATTTTCACTTTCGCATAAGCTCCAATAATGTCGTTATCAATAGCTTCAAAAGATTTTTCGTGTTCCAATGTTCGTCCTTTAAAAGCGACCGTCTCTCCTTGGCGAACAACTTCAGCGAAAATGCTGCCTCTTTCAATTTCTGGAATGTCGTAAGCAAGCTTTTCGTAACCAAAGTACGATTCCATAAGCATCACTTGCCCTTTTTTATTAGGAATAACATAGAGTTGGTCTTTTCGAGGGTCAAGACCTTTGCTTGCTACTTTTATCAATGTGTCAACAATTACTTCTTTTGAGACTGTAAACCCACTGTTGACTATTGCTAAAGCTGTGTACCCTAGCGCCCCTTCCGCATCGAAATTTTTAGGAATATTCACTCCCATGGTAATCTGACGCTTTAAAGTATTTAATGCTGCTTTTTGGTATTGTTCTGCTGTTGTCACTTGAATTTCATTCGTCATTTTAATAGTCCTTTAATTTTTTTGATAAGCCCTAAAACAGATTTTCCAGTATATACTGCGTTTGGATCAATTAAGTTTTCAAGTTTTGTTAGTCGAGTTAGAACTTCTTGGGTCTTTTCAGCCTGTGATTTTTGTATATTATCAATGGCTTGAGCTTTGGCATTTGCCCTATTACGCTCTTGTTCCAACTCTTTTTGAATAGCTTGTGTATCGTTGGCTTCCTGGCGAGCTAAGTCCTGCTCACGTTGACGTAGCTCTTGCTCTTTTTTAGCAAGTTCTTGTTGCTTATCTCGCTCGGCAATTCGAGCCGCTTCTAAAAGTCGTTCTTGTTCCAAATTAGCCTGAGCTTGCAAACCAGCACTGTCTATTTTGTCCTGAATAGATTTCTTTAAATCACCTTTTGCAGTTAGTGCATCAACACTTGTAAATCTGCCTGTTGTTAAAACAAATCTAGTTCCTGAAAGACCATAAACTACATTGGCTTGATTTACTGCTAAGTCAACTGCTTCAAATCCTGCTTTCCGTCTGCGTTCATCATAATCACTATTGAGTTGAGTAATTTTTTTAACGATACCCGCTAATTCTGACCGGGCTTCCCAAACTCTTGGATTTCTATCTCTAAAGATTTGAATCATCTCATCAATCTGCTTCTTTTCAGACAAATCAATTTCATTAATAGTTGCTGATATTTCCTTTTTATAATTAATTAAAAAAGTTTTATCATCTTTGCTGTTTACGATATCCGGAACTTTACTTTTTACTTCTTCAAGGAAAGAGAATAATTCATCATTTTGTAAAATTCCCCCCTCAAAAACTACTGGTACTGTCATTTAATGTTCTCCGTTTCTTATTTTTGTTGAAACGTGATATAATCTAGATATAAAATTTTGTAGACGTATCACGTCTTAGTCCGCATGCCCGTGCGGGCTTTTTTATTTTGCAATCGTTAAATTCTTGTTTGTCATTTTCTGACGGGCAATATCATTTTTATGATGTTGCATGTTTTCTGCAAACAACTCACGATTTTCTTCTTGTAAATCATTAGCGAAATCAATCCAGTCTTGAAGGCTTTTTTCACAATTAACAAGGCTTTGTTGAGTTGATTCCAACTCTCTTTTAATACGATCATAATCAGCAAGTTTAAATTTTTCTTCTTCTGTTTTAAATCCGAACATTTTTTCTCCTATCTAACGAATAACTGCGTTCAGGCGTTTGGCTTTTATTTTAAAATTCCTTATAGCCTCTTTTTCTACTAAGAACTCCCTATCAAGGATTTCTCCAGTATCAGGGTCAACAATTCTAAATATCATGCAATCTCCTTTTTACTTTCTTTGCGACTTAAAGCCGCATCAACTAAAATTTTTAAAGAATCGTTTGGCCAAGGAGTTTTCTTTTTCCAATTGTCAAACTGCTCTTGATTCATGCTGTTTGTCTTCCCTTCTGACCAAAAAGTGACTGTTGGGTTCAGGTTTGTTTGTTTTGTAGCCATATCTCACGCTCCTTTCTAAGCCGTTTCGTCAAATAAGCTAAGTTGATGAATTTGCGCTTTCGTTACTGATGATGGCTCCCATGTATCGACAAAATCAAGAGCTTTCAAGAAATCTTTGTCTTTGATTCGCCCTCGATTAGGGACATTGAATAAACGCTTAATGCTTGAGCCTAAATCCTGAAAAAGTAAACTTTTCGCTTGTTGGTCAAGCCGCAAGTCTCGACAAATACTGGCTACTTTTTTGCGTACATGAGAATCAATGGTTCCTTTATCTTCTGTAGTAATCAACTTGTTTTCTTCAATTTCTTGAATCTTAGTTTCAACTACATCTATTCGTTGGTTTGTTTCTTCATTAGCAGATAATGCAAGTTGAACAAGCTCCCGTTGTGTTGTTGGAATTTGAACTTGCTTGATATGGTCTTCCATTTGATTGAACCGCTCAACATATCCAAAAGTAAACTGCGTTCCTTTAGCACCAGCCATCCGATTTCCAAAAATCTCACATCCTTTTTTAGTTACTCGATACATTGGTTGATTCTTTCCTTGAACATCTTCATAGGTATCTTCTTGGAAATACGTGAGCGCAACTTTGCGCTGACCTGATTGTTCAATAATCTTTCTAATGTCACGCAAAACCTCTTTGTGATTTTTGCTGACCATTTCTGCAACTTCAAGTGAAGTTAGTGTGTTTTCAATTTGATTCATCTCATTACCTTTCTAAAATAATAACTTGCGAAAAAATCAAGTTTTGTTTTAAAATTTTTTATTTAACTTCATAAGGAAACTCATGCATAACATTTAGTATCGCTTGAGTCCCAAGTCCCGTAACTTTGCCGAGTTGAACAACTTTGTCTAAAGTTAAGGAGTTTGGAGATTTGCGCCATCTCAGCAAGGCATCATAGGTAACCCCCATCTTTTCAGCGATATAATTATACTTTAAACCAGTTGATTCAAGTAGCTCATCTAATGGTTCATAAGTATCATTTTTATTTTCCATTCAATTCCCTATTTCCCTTCTTTTTTTCTTGGCTATTTCCTAACCACAAATATATTATAACTCTAACTTGATTTTTTTGCAAGTAAAAACTTTATTTTTTTGCAAGTTTTTACTTGTTTTTTTATTTCATTGCGTTATAATCAAGTTATTAAATGTAGTAAAGGATGTTTTATTTTTGGAAGATAAAGAAATAAAGTTTTCGTTAATGGTTAAAACTTTACGTCAGCAAGCTGGCTTAACAATGAAACAATTAGCTGAAAAAATGGGAAAAACTGAATCTGCTATCTCTAGATGGGAAAGTGGGGATAATTCGCCTAAGCTTGAAGATATAAACGCCTTAGCTGATTTTTTTAATGTAGATATGAATACTTTAGTATATGGAGCAGGAGTCGTTCCCAAAAACGAACCTTTTGATATTTCAAAGCTTGCCAATACTGATGATGATGCCGTCTGGGATAAATTAGTTTCTTCTGGTGGTCGTCCACTGACAGAAAAAGATAAAGCGATGATTCGTCTTGTTTTTGCTGACCGTTGGGATGAAATTACTCAAAAAGCTAAAGATATAGATAATAATAATAATAAATAAGAGGTGAGCTATGGATGAACAGGAACTAAATAGCTTACTGATTTGTGAAATTGAGAATCAGCATATTGATTACCGATTGGGGGATTGGAATAATCAAGTAGCTTGGGTTGCCCCTTTGCTTGGTCTGGGTGGATACGAAAAAAATGCACGACCTTTTGATCACGCTCATGAATTATCACATATACTTAACCATGATGATTACAGAGGTGGAGATTGTGATACAACAAGCCCAAACGAAAGTCGAGCCCATCGAGAAGCAATACTCCTTCTTTGGGACATGTTTGAGAAACAAGGTGGAGATTATTCCAACTTTAATTTATTCATTGAAATAACTGGCTGTCCGTATGATTTTGCTTATTCGATTATTTCAAAAGAATTTAATGAAATGTATGAAGCAATAAATGAAATTTTTGTGGATGAACTTAATATAAAAATAAAAAAAGAGCAAATACACAAATTTGCTGTTGATTATATTAGTTATTTTGATATTATTGAGTCAATTAATATTTATAATTTTTTAGAAGCCTATAATCTTAACCACTCTTTTTATGACTTAGCTGAGAGAGAATTTCAAGAACTATTAGGTGTAGCATAAATTAATCTACGAGCAAGCTCTGAACCTCGTTAAAAGCTAGGCAGGAGGTTTTTTTATGGGATTATTAGATAATCTAAATAAAGTCGCTGATAAAGCTGCAAAAGTTGCATCTGATAAGATTTCAGATACTACTCGTAGAGTTGACAATGCTGTATCTGGCGCTGATTCTGGAAATTTCTTACAAGGAATGTTAGGGAATGCATCAGCACAAAGCACAAAAACTGCCACAGCTAACTGGTCACACATGCTTGTTGAAGATGAGCAAATTATTTCATCTTATAAATTAATTCGTGATGAAATTATTGTAACCAACAACCGACTTCTTTTTATTGACGCTCAAGGAGTTACTGGACAGAAAAAAGCTATCACACAAATTTTCTTAGATAGTATTGTTGATGTTCGTTATACTGCAGCTGGATTTGGATTTGATGATACTAACATGTATGTCACTTATCTTTCTAACCCATACTACAAATCTCTAACAACAACTCTTTCAACTCATGAATTCTCTTTCCCTAAAAAACTTGATGTCTCAGATTTTTATAGATTTTTAGTTCAATTATCTATCGAAAATAGACAAAAAATTAATTCATAAAACAAAAAAAGCCCTCCAAGTTTTGGTCGAGGAGGAGGGCTTAATCACATTTGCAGTAAAACTCTCGGAAACGAGCGCTTTTACTGTACCTATTTTAACAAAAAAGAGGTATAAACACAATGAGTAAAAAGGTGGCTATTTACACCAGAGTATCAACAACGAACCAAGCAGAGGAAGGATACTCTATAGATGAACAAATAGATAAACTAAAGATGTACTGTGAGGCAATGGACTGGAAAGTTTCAGAAATATATACAGATGCCGGATTTTCTGGTTCAAAACTAACACGCCCCGCAATGGAAAAAATGATTACTGACATAGGCTTAAAAAAATTTGATACAGTGATTGTCTATAAACTAGACAGACTTTCAAGGAGTGTAAGAGATACTCTATATTTAGTTAAAGACGTCTTTACAAAAAATGAAATCGACTTTATTTCCTTAAGCGAAAGCATAGATACTTCCTCTGCTATGGGTAGTTTATTCTTAACAATTCTGTCAGCAATTAATGAGTTTGAACGTGAAAATATTAAAGAACGGATGACTATGGGAAAAATCGGACGAGCCAAGTCTGGTAAATCTATGATGTGGGCAAAGACAGCATTTGGATATTCCCACAATCAGGAAACTGGAATATTGGAAATAAATCCTTTAGAAGCATCAATTGTAGAACAAATATTTAACGAATATCTAAAAGGAACTTCAATTACTAAGTTAAGGGATAAGCTTAATGAAGATGGACATATCGCAAAAGAACTCCCTTGGTCTTATCGAACAATACGGCAAACTCTTGATAATCCCGTATATTGTGGCTATATAAAATATAAAAACAATACTTTTGAAGGGTTGCATAAGCCAATTATTTCTCATGAAACTTTTTTAAAGGTTCAAAAGGAACTAGAAGCCCGTCAGCAACAAACCTATGAAAAAAATAACAATCCAAGACCTTTTCAGGCAAAGTATCTGCTTTCTGGAATAGCTCGTTGCGGTTATTGTGGCGCTCCTTTGAGGATTGTTTTGGGCCATAGGAGAAAAGACGGAAGCCGTACTATGAAATACCAATGTGTTAATAGATTCCCCAGAAAAACTAAAGGAGTGACTACTTATAACGATAATAAGAAGTGTGATTCAGGAGCTTATGATATGCAATGGATTGAAGATATTGTTTTAAAAACACTAAATGGATTTCAAAAGAGTGATAAGAAATTAAGAAAAATTTTAAATATAAAAGAAGAATCAAAAGTTGATACATCAGGATTTCAAAAGCAACTCAAATCTATTAATAATAAAATTCAAAAAAACTCAGACCTATATCTAAATGATTTTATTACAATGGATGATTTAAAAAAGCGAACGGAAATGTTGCAAGGAGAGAAAAAATTAATTCAAGCAAGAATAAATGAAGTTGATAAACCTTCTACTTCTGAGGTATTTGACTTAGTTAAATCTGAACTTGGGGAAATCCCCATTAGCAAAATTTCTTATGAAGATAAAAAGAAAATTGTTAATAATCTTATATCAAAAGTTGATGTTACCGCTGATAATATAGATATCATATTTAAATTCCAACTCGCTTAATTGCGAGTTTTTATTTCGTTTATCTCAATTAAGGTAACTAAAAAACTCCTTTTGAGGAGTTTCTACTATTATATATATTTATTTATGGTTCTTGCTGGACTCGAACCAGCGACCGAACGGTTAGCTACCAACTGAGCTAAAGAACCTAGTATGATAATCTGTAGCACTTATCTTATTTATTATATAGATATGTATGGATGGAACTGCAGATTATCAAGTGTGTGTAATTGAATTTTTTCTCATCCACTAAAACTATTATACAACTTTTTTAATAAATAAAAAAAGCCACTCCGAAGAACGGCTTGACTATAGGAATAGGATGAAATCTCACAAACATCCCAACTATATTATAGCACAAAAAAAGCGCCCCAGTTAGGAGAGAGGGACGCTAAGGAATGAATTTATTAAAATATTATTTTTAGGATATAAAAATTATATAACTTTATGTTCTTTTTGTAAAGAAAAAAAGCCCCGACCGAAGTCAGGGTTAATTTTTATAGTTTATTCGCATTTAATCGACGTTGTAATTCTCTGACAGAATCAGAAACTGGACTAATAGTTCCGTCTTGTGTGGTTCCAAGATGCTTCTGTAAAGCTTTGATAGTTCCTTGACTAAATAATCCGTCTTGGCCAATTCCTAGGAATCTTTGCAATGCTTTGACCACGTTTGAGCCTGTCAGTGATGAATCAAACTGTGCAGCATAAATATTTTGGTTAAAGGTTTGTTTGTACTGGTGACTGATTACTCCGTCTTTACCAGCCGTATCAAAGTATTCTTGTAATCGTTTAGCTGTCGCATTACCAAATTGACCATCAACATTTAATTTAACCATTTGTGGCTTGTTGTCAGTGTTCCCTGAACCTGAACCAACAATTCGATAAAAGTGATGTGGCAAGCGAGTGCTCATGTATGCATCATTCGTATCAACCGCAATTCCATTGTGAGTATAAGAGCAGTGAATGAATGAGCCATTGCTTAGGAAGATACCGGTGTGTCCGTCAGAGCCAGCCGAACCTCCTGGAGTGCCTGAGATGAAGATATCGCCACGCTGGACCTCTCCACGACTGATTTCTTTGAGTTTAGTTCCTGACATTCCAAATAAGGTTTCAGTATTACCCATTGAACCTGCTGACAGAAATCCGCCAGCAATCATTGCAAAGAATACTGACGAGCTGCAGTCATAACTACTAGGGCCCATTCGTGAAGTCATTGAATAAGTAACTTTGCCTTTTCGAGCTTGCATCCAAGCAATCATATTTTCAATACTTGGCATTATTCGCCTCCTTCTGTGAATTCATGGTCAGCGTCAGAAGTTTTAACCACTTGAACACTGTCTCCATTTTTCAAACTTTTAGTAAGTTCAGTTCCTTTTTTGGCTGCATGAGTGAAGTCGTTATTCTTCCACCAAGCCCAAAGTGCAAAAACTGTTGTAATTACAGTGCTAACAGTATTATCATCAAGAGGCAATGGATTAATACCCAGTGCTGTTAGAATTTGGTTAATGATAGCTAACCAAAGCAAAACTGTACGTGTAAGTGTTCCTTTATCAATTGTTTTCATGTTTTTTCTCCTATTTTTTATATTTTTATGCAGTGCGTTGCCAATAATATATTGTTGTTGAACCAACTACTGCTGAACCGATATTTTCCCATGTTCCGGTCGTGTAGCCAGATAATGAGTTTGAGTTATTTGTGACTACTGAACCAACTGGGTGCGGTTGTGCATAGTCAGTGCCTTTTCCATTTTCGTTTAAAACTTTAACCCAATTTGGTGTAGCTGTAGTAGTATAAATGGCTTGAGTGTTTGTAGTTGGCTCAGTATAAGTATAAGGAACTGTCGCAGTATAAATTGTTCCATTTGCTAGAGCAGTCATACTTATGTTTCCATTAGCATTATACTTTGTAACGCTACAAATTACTATATACACTCCGCTTGCCGGTGCATTTTTAGCCCATACAGATTGCAATATAAACATATTAGCTTGATTTGTATTGACAGCTCTAGTATAAATATTCATTCCAGAACTAAAATCAGTTGTATTAATATTGCAATTCAACCCATAAGCATAAGCGCTTGGATTGCCAGTACCTCCATTTGCAATAGGAAGTGCCCCTACAATCCCAATATTATCTACATCAGCAGTCCCATCAAAATTTTGATATGCAGAAGTTTGAAGATTTACCCTAAGTTTTCTAGCTGTTTCCAATTTACTTGCACTGACCGCATTGCCATTAAGTGGTAAACTGTTCGCTTGCGCTTCGGTAGCCTTTGTTATTGCTGTTTTGACATCAGTTTCAGCTTGATTTACCTTTGCTTGTAAGTTATCCAAGTCCGTTTGATTAGCTTTTGTTGAAACAGTCACCGATTGATTATTAACAGTATGCTGTAAACTTTCTAAATCCGTTTGATTAGCTTTAGGGGAGTAATCTCCGTTACTCATTAGAGAAATATTACTTGTTAAAACCTTTACTGAATTTATTAGTTCGGCTACTTCTGATTCACTGGCGTTACTTGCGATTGCGTCTAATAGCGATTTTATAGTAACTAAATTTTCAGGACTAATACCAAATGCTTCTACTTCATTTTTTAGGTCTGTCATTGCACTTTGTAAGCTCGTCATATCAGCTAAATTTGCTTTAAGCTCAATATTACTCTTATTTGAATCAGTTTTAGCCTGTAAATCATTCAACTCACTACGCAAAACTTGTGGCATTTTTCCTAATAATAATTTTGTAAAATCATCAATATTATTATTCACTTCTCGAGCTAAATCTGTAACTGTAGAATCATCTGATATAAATGTTAAATTCTTACTGACAATAACTTGTTCTAAACTTTCGTTTAGAAGTATTAAATTTGATTTTATTAATCCTGATACTGTCATCTCAGTAGGAATTATAAGCGTGAATTCTCCCTTGGATATATCATTAGGAGTCAACATAATAAAACCTGATTGAGATTTATACATATATTGATAGGTTAATTTTACTGAATAACCTGTTAAGTCAAGTACAGAACCATTATCAGTTATCTTAAGAAGTAGCGTTCTTGCATTGACATCTCCCTCCATAATTTGAATAGGATGTTCAAATGCCTGGTTAATCATATCCCATGTAATAGTTTGCTTTTTGAAATTATCTAAACTCATTGGGACTCCTTTTAAAGTATTTTAGTAATTATATATCCAATAACAGTTACGGCAAGAGTAAGCATAAAGCCCCAAGCCCACTTATTATTGGCTTCCATTTTTTCTATAAGTTTTGC